>CAYNOQ010000010.1:0-46112 GCA_964398855.1 uncultured Mariniphaga sp.
ATTACATCCTTGGGATTTTGCTTGTTGGAGTGCATCTGATACAGACGCGAAATCCGCTCCTTCCGGTTGGTGCGCGTATTCAATACCTGCGAGCCGGCTTCAATTTTTCCGGAATAAACACGCAGATAAGCAAGACGACCAACAAAAGGATCAGTTGCAATTTTAAATGCAAGCGCTGCAAGCGGCTCATCCACATCCGCTGTGCGTGTCACTTCCTTATTAATTACCGGATTGATACCAGTAACATCTCCATTATCTAACGGACTGGGTAAAAATGCACAGATTGAATCCAGCAAACGCTGAATTCCCTTGTTTTTAAACGCAGAACCACACATCATCGGAACAATGACTCCGTCAATGGTTGCACGACGGATCACAGGAAGCATATCTTCCTTTGTAATTGAATCCGGGTCTTCAAAATAACGCTCTAACAAAACATCATCAACCTCGGCAACCGACTCGATAAGTTTTCCGCGCCATTCCATAACCTGCTCCATCATGTCGGCAGGAATATCTTCAAGTTCATAGTGCATTCCCTTGTCCTGATCTTCCGACCAGCGCACAGCTTTCATTTCAATCAGGTCAACAATGCCCTGGAAATTTTCCTCTGCACCAATGGGTATCTGAACCGGCACCGGATTGGCGCCGAGTATCTCTTTAATCTCTTTATAAACATTGAAGAAGTCAGCCCCCTGTCTGTCCATCTTATTTACAAAAGCAATTCGCGGATCGCCGTATTTTTCAGCCTGGCGCCAAACGGTTTCCGACTGTGCCTCTACTCCGCCAACAGCGCAGAAAAGCGCAACGGAGCCGTCAAGAACTCTCAGCGAGCGTTCAACTTCAACGGTAAAATCAACGTGCCCGGGGGTGTCAATGATATTGATTTTATATTGATTCTCTTTGTATTCCCAAAAGGTTGTTGTTGCAGCAGAAGTGATGGTAATACCCCGCTCCTGCTCCTGTGCCATCCAGTCCATGGTTGCTGCGCCATCATGCGTTTCACCCAGCCGGTGTGTCAACCCCGTGTAATAGAGAATACGCTCTGTTACAGTAGTCTTACCGGCATCAATATGAGCCATGATGCCAATATTTCTTGTATATTTCAGATCTTGTTTAGCCATGAACTAATTATAAATCATTTTACCTTTTCCGGTGTAAAAATTCATTTTGAGCAAAACTAAAACCTGAAATGAGCGAATGCACGGTTTGCCTCAGCCATGCGATGAATATCCTCTTTTCTCTTGAAGGCACCACCTTCTCCATTGTATGCAGCAACAATTTCAGCAGATAATCTGTCAGGCATTGATTTCCCGGAACGTTTCCGTGCAAAAGATATCAGGTTTTTTATGCTGACTGCTGTTTTTCTGCTGCTTCTGATTTCCATGGGAACCTGAAATGTTGCACCACCAACGCGACGGCTTTTCACCTCCACGGCAGGAGTAACATTTTCAAGAGCCTTTTTCCAAATCTCAAGGGGGGAAAGCTCTGTATCCTTGGCACGTTTCTCCACGAGATCAAGTGTTTCGTAGAAAATCGAATAGGCAAGGGATTTTTTCCCATCCATCATCAAATCGTTGACAAACCGGGTTACCAATGTATCGTTATACTTTGGGTCCGGTAGAAGAACTCGCTTCTTTGGTTTTGTCTTTCTCATAATTTTCTCTTTTTAGTGTTATTTAAATCGGCTGCCCTTTGGCGGTCTTCAGTCGAATCCGGAAAACACCGGCAATTCGCTTACTCAACCAAACCACTGTAAATAACGTGATTACACTTATTTTATATTATATTATTTATTTTTAGGCTTTTTTGTGCCGTATTTTGAGCGACGCTGCGTGCGTCCTTCAACACCGGCAGTATCCAGCGCTCCGCGCACCAGATGGTAACGAACACCGGGCAGGTCTTTTACCCTGCCGCCGCGCACCAATACGATGGAGTGTTCCTGCAAATTATGACCTTCTCCCGGAATGTAGGCATTCACTTCCTTTCCGTTGGTCAGCCTAACCCTTGCCACTTTCCGCATTGCCGAGTTTGGCTTTTTTGGTGTTGTTGTGTAAACACGCACACAAACTCCACGTCTTTGCGGACAGGAATTCAGGGCTGGTGATTTGCTTTTTTCCACCTTCCTTCTTCTTCCTTTTCTAACTAATTGTTGAATCGTTGGCATAAATACCTCTTTTATTTCATTAATAATTTTTCAAAAATGGGTTGCAAAAGTATATAAAATTTGCCTAAAACCAATGATTTTCAAGGGAAATAATCTATTTAATCCTGAAAAACGGCTGCAAAAGTACTAATTTTAAGGTAAGACCAAACCTTTTGATTGTTTTTTTTCAAAAAATTAAGATTGGAAAACGGCAATTCTGACGTACCTGTTTTCTCTTAGTCAGACAGTGATGTGAGCGGCTCAATCAGCAGCTCAATCAGGCGCCGGTTCCGGATAATTATCTCCGCATCTCCGCGCATTTTCACGCTGTAGGAAAGCTTCCGCTTATAACCGGTAACCAAGCCGTCGGGCAGGTCCACATTTACAGAATAAAAAGCGCCCTGCTCATCAGTCACCGGAATTTTAGAAACGGCTGACACGCTCCCGGATAAAACACCGTATTCCATAAACGGATAATTTTCAACTTTAATATTTACCCGCTGCCCGGGTTCAATTTTTCCGATTCCGGCAGCCGGAATCTCAATTCTACCTGAAATTTTTCCTGTTTCATCAGGAATAACCGTAAACAGAATATCTCCTGAAGTAACATACTGATTTGCAATTTGTCGCCCGCCAAAATATATTTGCCCGGATACCGGCGCTTTCAGAACAAAAGCTTGCTCCCATGCTCTCAGTTCACTATTCAGCATTTCAAGCTTTTCCTGTAATGCCGATGCAGCCGATGAAGCTGCAGTCTTTTCCCTGGCACTTTCAAGACTGCGTAATGCTGTTAAAAATGAAGTGAAACGCGACTGCATATTGCCCAAAACGTAATTTTTCCTGAAGAATTTTTGCGGAATAGTTTTGTGAGACTCAGTAAAATAGGCAAAGCTGTCTATTTTTGCCATCAAGTGAAGTGCATCTTCAAAGTTGACATTGCTTTCAATCACACCGATAATTTCCCCTGTCTTCACCTGCTGGTTTTCTGTTACAAACAATGCTTCAATCCGTCCGTCAGAACCGGTTGTAACCTGCACCGGTTGATTTTCAGAAAACAAGATTATTGGTGCATAAATCCGTTCAGGATATCTGAAAACAAAACTGCCCGATATTAAAACTATTACCACTAAAAGCAGAATGGTGATTCCCCGCCGGATTATCCACCGCGGCGGAACACCCAACAGCTCCTGAATTTCAGGAGAACGCAGTTCTATAGAATTTTCTTTTTCACCTAATCCTTTCACTGAATGCTCCTGTTCTGAATGGTGATTAATTCTGTTTTGCATTTATCTGAGTTACTTACTATCAATTATTTATAATTCGAATTATTTATGCGGCTTACTTCATTCTATAAAAAAAATTAATATTTAAACCTCTGCTGCTTTTTTATCTTCAAAGCTGTATTTTATTTTTCAATTTCCCAGCTCCAGCTGATTTTTAATCAACCTATAATATGCCCCTTTTTTTGCCGTCAGCTCGCTGTGGGTTCCGGTTTCCACAATACGTCCTTTTTCAAGCACAACAATGAGGTCGGCATTTTTCACCGTGCTCAGGCGGTGGGCAACCGTTACGACCGTCCGTCCTTTAAAAAAGGCGGTCAGGTTCTCCATAATCACCTTTTCGTTATTGGCATCCAGCGCATTTGTTGCCTCATCGAAAAAGATAAAACCGGGATTTTTATAAACAGCCCTTGCGATTAAAATCCGCTGTTTTTGTCCCTGACTCAAACCGGCTCCTTCCTGCCCGATTTTAGTGTTGTAACGCAACGGCAGGCTCTCGATATATTCACCAATATTTGCTATTTCCACTGCCCGGGACAATTTTTCCCTGTCCGGGAAATCGTCAGCAACGGCGATATTTCGGGCAATGGTATCGGAAAAAATGAATCCGTCCTGCATCACCACTCCGCAGTGACTGCGCCACATTTCCATACTGAGCCGGGCAAGTTCAGTGTCTCCGACACTAATTTCACCTTCATAAGGCGGATAAAAGCCAAGCATCAGCTTTATCAATGTCGTTTTTCCACTACCGCTTGCTCCCACAATTGCAGTAACCTTATTTTCAGGAATTTCAAGATTGATATTGTCCAGTACCCGTGGTGACCTTGGTCCTTCATAATGAAAAGAGACACCTGAAATCACAATATTTCTGCGCAGTGGAAGTTTGAAATTTGTCTGCACTTCCGGCTTCTCTTCATCTTCTTGCTGATGAATTTCGCCAAGCCGTTCAAGGCTGATGCGTGCATCCTGTCCTGCCTGCACAAAACCGATAAATTCATTTACCGGTCCGTTCAGCTGCCCTATTATATATTGTATCGCCATCATTGTTCCCAAGGTGATATTTCCCTCAACCACACCTTTGGCAGCCAAAAACGAGATCAGAATATTTGTAATCTGATTAATGAAAATTGAACCTGCCTGCTGATTCTGATTGAGCATCAGTCCGCGCACGCTCACCTTAAAAAGTTTTGCCTGAATTCGCTCCCACTCCCAGCGTTTTTGCTTTTCGCAGTTGTTGAGTTTTATCTCCTGCATACCGGTTAAAAGCTGATAAACATTACTTTGATTTGCAGAAGATACATTAAACAACTTATAGTCAATCTCTTTTCTTTTTTCCAAAAAGAGCAAGATCCATAGCACATAAAGTCCGGTTCCCCCATAAAAGACCAACAGAATTGTCCAGTCATAAAACGCTAATACAAAGCTATATATCACAAAAATAAAAATCCCAAACGACATATTGACGAGATTTTCAGTAAGAAAACTTTGAATCCGCTGGTTGTCATCAATTCGCTGACGGAGGTCGCCAATGAGTTTCGTATCGAAAAACCGGATGGGCAATTTCATCAGTTTAATCAGAAAATCGGAAATCAGCGAGATACTCACCCGCGCGCTGGTATGCAGCATTATCCAACTTCTGATAAATCCGACTGCGGTGTGACTCGCTGTGAGTACCAACTGAGCAATAAGTACCAGAACAATGAAACTCAGATTATTGGAAGATATCCCCACATCCACGATTGCCTGGGTGAGAAACGGAAAAATGAGACTGAGAACACTTCCCGTGAAAAATCCCAACAACAGCTGAATGATGAGTTTTCTATAGGGTTTGAGATAGGAGAAAAGATAGCGAAAACCGGTTTTATTCACTTTTTCCCCTTCTTTCTTATAAAAGTCTGCCGAAGGCTCCATCAGCAGTGCAATTCCTGCCGGGCGACCGTCCTGCACGGTGGAAGCCCAAAATTTCAAAAATTCATCTTCTCCGTACTTTATCAGCCCGTGTGCCGGGTCTGAAACAAAAAACTCCCGTTTTTTACCTTTTCTTCTGATTTTATAGAGCACGACAAAATGGCTCTGAGTCCAATGGATAATTGCCGGCAGGGGAATTTCGTCCAATTTGTCGGCAGTCAGACGGATACCCTGAGTGCGAAAGCCGATTTTTTCAGCTGCATCACTGATGGTGAGCAATGAGACCCCTTCGCGGGTTTTCCACGTCAGCTCGCGCAATGTATCCAGATTGTAATGTTTCCCGTAATGTTTGGCAACAATTCGAATACAGGTCGGACCACAGTCCATTGCATCTGGTTGCAGATAATGCGGAAATTTCGGCATAGCGTCGTTTTAGCTCCGAAAGATAGAGAAAAATCACGGAATGAAACAAGCGGAGCTGTTACGATTAACAATCACTTTTTACAAGCCAGCGCTTTTAATAACCGGCGCGCTTCACTGTAATCTTCAACTTTATATTCTGCAAGCGTGTTTGCCATTCCCACTTTTATGGTAATTGCTCCTTCCGGCAAATCGGCAAACAGAAATTCATCTGTCCAGTCATCGCCGATGGCTATGATCTTATCGGCAGGATGTGCCTGAAGAACCTTCAGCGCTGCACGCCCTTTATTGATTCCCATATTTTTTATCTCCACGACCTTATTTCCTTCTAAAATTTCAAGGTTGAGATTGGAAACCAGACTGGTGAGTTCATCCTTGAGTTCAATAGCCCGGTTCATGCCTAATTCAGGGTCAGATTTACGATAATGCCAGACCAGACTGTAGTTTTTTTCTTCGATAAATGAACCCGGCGTCCTGTCAACATAAAACTCAAGAGCAGGACGAATACTCTCTTTCCACGATGCATCAAGCTGCTCAATCATCTCCCAGTCACTGTCTTGCAATCTGCTCCAGACCCCATGTTCCACAATCAGGGAATAGGGTTTGTCTCCAAACCATTTTTCAAATGTATTTTTGTCCCGTCCGCTGATCAGCACAACCCGGTTACTGGAATTTTCCGCTAAAGCATCAAGCAGTCCGTAGAGTTCATCATCTGGCTTTGCCTGTCTGGGATTATCTTTAAAGCCGGTGAGTGTGCCATCGTAGTCCAAAAAGAGAATACGATTTTCAGACTCACAAAAAGATTTCACTATCAGTTTTTCGGCACTGATAGTCAGTTTTTTGGCAAAATACTTTTTCTCATTTTCCTTCACTTTATCCAAAGTATTCAGAAAATCGTCAGCCCATTTCTCCACGCTGTAGCGCTTCAACCGGTTTTGCAAGGCTGATATTCTCTCCATCTGCTCTTCAAGGGGCATTTCTATTGCCTTTTTAATTGCTGCCGCAATCTGCGCCTTGTCATTAGGATTGATGAGTAATGCCTCGCCCATCTCCTTGGATGCTCCTGCCATTTCACTGAGAATAAGTACTCCGCGACTATCCGTTTTGGAAGCAATAAATTCTTTGGCAACTAAGTTCATTCCGTCCCGAACCGGTGTTATCAGAGCTATTTCACAATGATTGTATAAATCCACTAAATTTTCAAACGACATGGAGCGGTAAAAATACCAGACAGGAGTCCGGTTTATGGCAGAGTATTTACCGTTGATTCTTCCCACCAGCTCATCTACTTCACTTTTCATTTGCTGATACTGGTCCACACCAATCCGGGAAGGAACAGCAAGGAGCACCAGAGTCACCTTATCACGATATTCGGGGTATTCGTTCAGAAAGAATTCAAAAGCTTCGAGCCTTTTTATCAATCCTTTCGTATAGTCAAGCCGGTCAATGGAAAGAATGAATTTATTTTCGGGATGAAGCAGATAATAACGCTCAAACTCTTTTCTGATTTCGGATCTGTCGTGCACCGAGCGCTTCTGCGAAGCAATGGCTGCATCGTGAAACCTGTTGTAATCAATTCCCATGGGGAAGTTATCAACTTTTACAATCCGGTTCGGAAGACTGATTTCGTTGATGTTGGTATCATATCCAAGCAACCGGCGCACCGAACTCATAAAATGTCTCTCATAGTCGAATGTATGGAAACCTAACAGATCTGCGCCTAACATTCCCTGAATTATCTCATTCCGCCAGGGAAGAATACGAAAAAGCTCGTAGGAAGGGAAAGGGATATGTAAAAAGAAGCCAATGGTAACATTCGGGAATTTTTCCTTTATCATTTGCGGCAGCAACAACAAATGGTAATCATGCACCCAAATCTTGTCAACGCCCTCCATGTTTTGGGCAATCACTTCTGCAAACTTGCGGTTAACGCTTTTATATGCCTGCCATTGTTCCTCCTCATATTCCACAAACTGGTTGAAATAATGGAATAACGGCCATATTGTTTTATTGCTGAATCCTTCGTAATAAAGCTCAACTTCCTCCTCTGTCAGATTAACATTTACACACTTTTCATTTTTCAGCGCCTCATTCACTTTTTTCTGCTGTGAATCCGACAGCTCACTCTGGTCAACTCCCGACCAGCCAATCCATAAACTGTCAAACGATTTGCTAACGGTTATCATTCCGGTGGCAAGACCGCCAACACTCGGGGTAATCTGAATTTCTTCTTCTGAAACAGCTACCTGAACAGGCAGCCGGTTGGAAACAATCAAGAATTTACTCATAATTTTTATATTTGTCAGCCATTATGATACAGAAATTTTACGATTTTACAAAACATGCAACAACACGTTGCAAGAACTTTCTTTTCTTCAATAAAAAACAGTTTTATTTTGCTGACACCACCATCTCAATACTGACTATCAATGTCTTGCAAATTTAAAACAAATAAAATGAATATTAATTTATATTTATAAACTAAATCATAAAAGCATCACCATCAATCACTTAACAATAGATTTTAAAAAAATGGAACCTTGATAAATTTACAAAGCAATTTAAAAAAATAAACAGAAAATAATAAATAGTTAAGCATGACACATTTGGATTACGGAATTATAGGAAACTGCAGAACGGCAGCTCTCATTTCAAAAACAGGGGCAATGGAGTGGCTCTGTTTTCCGATGTTTGACTCGGCATCGGTTTTTGCAAAAATTCTTGACAAAGAAAAAGGGGGTAGTTTTGAATTTATTACAACCGACGACTACAAATGCAAACAGCAATATATACCTAAAACCAACATTTTGGTAACCGGTTTTTCCAACGGAACGGACAGTTTTGAAGTCATTGATTTCATGCCCCGTTATTATTACCGTGATCAAAAGCAAGCCTACTCACCGCCCGATGTTATCCGTTATATTAAGCTAAAAACAGGCAAGCCGCGTTTCAGAATTCATTACAACCCCATGCTGGAATATGCTGAAAAGAAAACCATCACCGAAGTGCACAATAATTTCATAAAAAGCTACACACAATCGGGTGTTTACGATTCTCTTTACCTCTACACGGATATTGAGCCGGAAAAAATTGTGAATGGAGAAGAAATTGAATTGAACAGCGATATTTTTTTCTTAGTCAGCTACAATCAAAAGCTACTGGAGCAAACCTTAGAGCGGTCTTACCTGAAACTGCAACGTACAAAAGTTTACTGGCTCAACTGGACTGAAAATACCACGCGGCTCAATGCATTCAACAAGGAAGTTCAGCGCAGCGCACTTGTGCTCAAGCTATTGAGCTTTGATAAAACGGGAGCAGTTTTGGCAGCTGCCACCACATCGCTTCCCGAAACAATTGGCGAAAACAGAAACTGGGACTACAGATTTTGCTGGCTCAGGGATGCGTCAATGGTAATTAAAACAATGACACAAATCGGTCACTGGAAAAGTGCGGAGCGGTTTTTAAATTTCATCATAGATGTGGTTTCCGATAAGGATGAGAAAATACAAATCATGTATGGCATCAACAAGGAGAAAAACCTGCGCGAGAGGGAACTTATCCATCTTGCAGGATATGAAAACAGTACGCCCGTCCGCATTGGGAATGCCGCCTACAGGCAAAAGCAACATGACATTTATGGGATTCTCATGGATGTTATCTATCAGCAGTTCAGCCTTTTTGAAACTTCACTGCAAAACAGTGAAGAGTTGTGGACCATCACCCGGAGCATTGTTCGGATTGTTAAACAAAACTGGAGAAAACCCGACCGCGGAATCTGGGAAATCCGGACAGAACAACGGCACTTTCTCTTTTCCAAATTATTGTGTTGGGTGGCAATCGATCGTGCCGTCAAAATTGCCGGTCTGATCAAACGTAATGGCTATGCCACAAAATGGAGCAAACTGCGGGATACAATCTCAAAAGATATTCAAACCAAAGGCTGGAACGAAGAAAAGCAGGCATTTACCCAGGCATATGGCTCAAAAGATCTGGATGCCTCCACGTTGCTGATGGAAAGTTTCGGACTCATTGAAGCATCCGATTATCGGTATATCAGCACAGTTGAAGCCACACAAAGAGAACTTTGCCGTAACGGACTGATGTATCGCTACAAAAACCGGGATGACTTTGGATATCCAACTTCATCTTTTACGATTTGCACTTTTTGGCTCATTCAGGCACTATTCAGAATCGGAAAAAAGGAAGAAGCGCAAAAACTGTTTGTTCAATTGCTGACCTATAGCAATCACCTTGGGCTTTTTAGCGAGGATATTGATTTTGAAACCAAACGCCTGCTGGGAAATTTTCCGCAGGCATACTCTCACCTTGCCCTGATTGAAACAGCCATTCTATTTTCTAAAGAGGAGGCATAGACCGAAACTTCAAAGTTCTTTGGCAGATATGAAAGTTGAAAAAAGGAATCATTAGTTTTTGAGAATAGCTATCTTTGTTTCATGCCCGGTTTTTTAGAAAAGGATATAAAATTTTTACCCGGCGTTGGACCAAGGCGTGCCGAACTGCTGGACAAAGAACTGAATATTAAAACATTTAGCGACTTAATCTACTATTTTCCCTATAAATATATCGATCGCACCAGGTTTTATAAAATTTCCGAAATCAATGCGCAAATGCCTTATATTCAGGTCAGGGGAAAAATCCGCTCGGTGGAATTGACGGGTGCGGGCACAAAACAAAGGCTTACCGCACGCTTTTATGACGAAACCGGAAGCATGGAACTGGTGTGGTTCAAAGGAGTGAAGTGGCAACAGGAGAATCTTAAAACCAACAGTGAATACATTGTTTTCGGAAAGCCCTCCGAGTTTGGCGGGCGTATCAATGTGGTTCATCCCGAAATGGAGACAGAAGAGAAACAGCTGCTTTCGGCAGGTCTTTTTCAGGGTTATTACATAACCTCCGAAAACATGAAAAAGAAATACCTCAACTCCAAAGTTATCAACAAACTCCAGCTGACACTCATCGAACAGGCGCCCGGAAAAATTGAAGAAACCCTGCCCGACGCTATCATCCGCAAACTCAAATTGATTTCATTGGAGAAAGCGCTGATAACCATTCATAAGCCGGAAGATACCATCAGTTTGCGAAATGCCCGGTTCAGGCTGAAATTTGAAGAGCTTTTTATCATACAGATTAAAATATTATCCCTAAAACACAATCGGGAAAACAAATTTAAGGGTTTCCGCTTTGAAAAAGTGGGATATAATTTTAACACATTCTTTCACGACTTTTTGCCGTTTGAACTCACCGGTGCTCAAAAGAAAGTGCTGCGTGAAATCCGGCGCGATGTGAACCGCAATATTCAGATGAACCGCCTGCTGCAGGGCGATGTAGGCAGCGGAAAAACTCTGGTGGCGCTGATGACTATACTTCTTGCCATGGACAACGGTTTTCAGAGCTGCCTGATGGCGCCCACCGAAATATTGGCACAGCAGCATTTTCAGTCCATCTCAAACTTCCTGAACGGAATGGGAATCGAAGTGGGATTACTCACCGGTTCAACCCGCGTCGGCGAACGAAAAGTACTTCACGAAAAGCTGCTGTCGGATGAGATTCAGATTTTAATCGGAACCCATGCACTCATTGAAGACACCGTCAATTTTCATAATCTGGGATTGGTGATTATTGATGAGCAGCACCGTTTTGGCGTTGCACAGCGGGCAAAGTTGTGGCAAAAAAATGAACTTATACCGCCACACGTGTTAGTGATGACCGCCACGCCTATCCCGCGAACGCTGGCAATGACCGTTTACGGCGATCTGGACGTTTCGGTTATTGACGAGCTGCCTCCCGGGCGAAAACCCATAGAAACCTATCATTTTTTCGAAAACAAGCGGGCACAGGTGATCAATTTTCTGTGGCAGCAGTTAAGGGCAGGAAGGCAGGTCTATATGGTCTATCCGCTAATTTCCGAATCGGAAAAAATGGATTTGAAAAACCTGGAAGATGGTTATGAACACATCACAAAAATTTTTCCCGGAATAGAAGCTGGGATGGTGCACGGCAGAATGAAGCCTTCGGAAAAGGAAGAAGCGATGCAAAAATTCAAGCGTGGTGAAACACGGATTATGGTCGCCACAACCGTTATTGAAGTGGGTGTGGATGTTGCCAATGCCACAGTGATGGTTATTGAAAGTGCCGAGCGTTTCGGGCTTTCTCAGCTTCATCAGCTGCGTGGCCGTGTGGGGCGGGGAGCAGAGCAATCCTATTGCATTTTAATGTCAGCCTACAAAATCAGCGATGAAAGCCGTAAGCGACTGTCAACCATGGTGCGCACCAACGACGGTTTTGAAATTGCGGAAGTGGATATGAAACTCCGCGGACCTGGCGATATTGAAGGAACACAGCAGAGCGGAATAGGTTTCGACCTGAAAATTGCAAACCTGAGCAAAGATGGTGAAATACTTAGTCTGGCACGCCGCATCGCATCCGAAATTCTGGAAGATGATCCGCTGTTGCAAAAAAAAGAAAATCGGATTTTACTGCAAACTGTCAAAGCATCTAAACAGAGTGAGTTTGACTGGAGTTCAATAAGTTAAACCTTGGAAACATCAGAAATATTTCAGATTACTCTACTGCTTTTAGCCACGCAGCAGCCATAAGCTGAGCGCCTGCCATGGAAGGATGAACTCCGTCTCCTGTCCAGTAAGTTGCCGGTGCATGGTTCAGCGCCTCGTCAAAAACTTTCTGAAAAGGCACCCAGATGGCGTCAAACTCTTTGGCAATTTTGGCAGCAGAAGTCTGATATTCCTGCATTGGTTCAACCCATGTTTCATCAACGGCAGAAGTATTCAGCACATAAAACGGCTCACAAATTACTAACTTCACTTCCGGTAATCTATCTTTTGTGAGACGCAGCAAAGCGCGGAAATCGTTTTCATAAACCTCAACCGTGCCGTCATATCGTCCTCCCCGGGTATGCCAGTAATCGTTCACTCCGATAAGAATGCTAAGCAGATCAGGTTTCAGCTCCAGGCAGTCTTTCTCCCAGCGCTCTGCCAGCTGATACACTTTATTGCCGCTGATTCCCCGGTTGTAAATTGTGAGATTCAGCGATGCAAGATCATTCATCAATGCTGATGCGGCAAGAAAAGCGTAACCCGAGCCAAACGAACGCGCATTGTTAGGCAGTTCCTTCTCCTTTTCCCTGCCTGCATCGGTTATGGAATCGCCCTGAAACAGAACGGTGTTTCCCTTATTAAAAAGAGAATATTTTTTTGATTTCTCCTCTGATGACGGGGCAACACATGACGAAACAATGGCAGGGATACTGACCAGTGCGGCAGCACCGGCAGCGGTCTGACCGAAAAATTTTCTTCTGGACCAATTCATGGAAATTAATTTAATGGTTTATTGAAGTGAACTTTAAAACGGTAATCCGTCACTCATATCGTCGGCAGGTTCCGGCGGTATATCCCCGGGGTCAAAAGGCGGAGGTGGTTCCGGCATACCGGAATCGCCCGAGACTTTATCAATTCTCCAGGCATTCACATTGTGATACCACTTTCCGTTAAACTCGCGGGATTCGAGGTTAAATGCAACTTTAACCTCATCGTCGGTTGTAATATTTTCAATCAATGAAGTTTTATCGCCAAAAAGGGTGAAGCACACTTTCCGCGGATATTGCTCAACGGTTTCAATCACGAACTCCTGCTTTTTCCATTCATTCCCGGCACGGCTGACACCGGTTTCAGCCTGAAGAATCTGCTGTACTTTTCCTGTAATTTCTAAACTCATAAAGCAAAAATAATAAAAAACCCTTTGCCGTAAAACAAAGGGTTCATTATTCAAAACTTTTATTCGTCGTCTTTAACAATTTCAAGTAACTCCACTTCAAAAATCAGTGTGGAATTGGGTCCGATGGTTGGACCGCCGCCACGTTCACCATAAGCAAGGTCAGATGGCAGGTAAATTTTCCATTTTGAACCAACGGGCATTAACTGCAATGCTTCTGTCCATCCGGGAATAACCTGATTCAGGGCAAAAACTGCCGGTTCGCCGCGATCCATGGAGCTGTCAAAAACAGTTCCGTCAATGAGTGTTCCGTGATAGTGTGCACGAACCTGATCTTCGGCTGTTGGTTTGGGGCCGTCGCCTTCTGTCAATATCTCATACTGTAGCCCGCTGGCTGTGGTTACCACACCTTCGCGTGCCTTGTTTTTTTCCAGAAAGGCATTTCCTTCTTCAAGGTTTTCCTGACTTTCGCGCTCACCTTCGGCTTCAAAATACCTTCTGATAACCTGATCGGCTTCTTCAACGGTCATCAAGCTTTCTTTATCAAAAGTTCCTGCATGAAACGCTGCCAGCATTGCATCCAAATTAATTTTACTGCCACCGGGGACGTTGTCAACCTGCTGTCTGTTGTTGGTGCCCACCAAAAACCCAATGGCGTATCCTGCAGAATCGGCTGAAGTTTCTAATTTCACTTTTTTCACTGATCCGGATTGATTACAACTGATGCCAGCTATCATAATCAATGCAACTGACAAGTAAACTATACCATTTTTCATAATGTAATAAAATATTAAAGATTGTTTCTCTTGGTAAAAATGTGCGAAGATAATTGAATTTTATGCAAAACACTCTATACTATCGTTTTTATTGCCCTGAGCATCTCTTTTTTTCCTGGCGGTCCGGGAAGCTTTTCCACGCTGTAACCGGCAGCGGCTAAATTCCGGCGCACTTCTCCTTTTGCGCTATAGGTTACAAAAACGCCATTTTCCTGAGTTACTTCAAACAAATTTAACAATAACTCACCTTTCCACATTTCCGGTTGCTTTTCCGGTCCGAATGCATCAAAATAGATGACATCGTATCTGCTTGTCAGCTTCAACTCCGGTCGGGTGAAATCAGCCTGAATTTTCAGCAGCGAGAACCACGGCGAAATTTTTACGGGAATATTCCATTCGCAGGAATGAATTGCCGAAAAAAGCAGCTGTCCGTCGCCGGGAATCAGCTTTCCATAATCAAGCAGCAGAGCATTTCCGAGTGGAATCGGATTTTTGTCAATAGCCGTGTAAAAAGTGGAACGCTTTTTCAATTGCGCTTCATGTGCCGTCAAAAGACAGTTCAGCCCGGTGCCAAAACCAACCTCCAAAACTTTGGGAGCTGATGCGTTACTGTGCCGATACCCCTTTTCAACAAAGACATATTCCGATTCGGTAAATGCACCGTTAACCGAATGATAATGGTCATCAAAATCAGGCAGATAAAAGGTTGCCGAACCATCGGATGTGTTTCTCAACTTCAGTTTCATTTCCCAAAATTGGTCAGAAATTCCGAGAAATGAAACAAAATTGGTAATTTTACCTTTTTAAAAGAATAAACATGTTACTGCGTCTTTTTAACGAAAACCCAAATTCACGGGATGTCCAGAAAGTTGTGGAAGTTCTCCAAAACGGGGGTGTAATCATCTATCCGACCGATACGGTTTATGGCTTAGGCTGCGATATTACCAATGTCAGAGCCGTGGAGAAAATTGCACGCTTTAAGGGAGTCAATATCGAAAAATCCAACTTCTCATTCATTTGCAGTGATTTGAGCCATCTATCAGATTACACCAGACCGGTGTCGAACGCTGTTTTCAAGCTGATGAAAAAGAACCTGCCCGGTCCGTTTACTTTTATTCTGGATGCCAGCAACAATGTACCCAGGTATTTTAAGGGGAAGAAGAAAACGGTGGGAATCCGGGTTCCCGATAACAATATTATCCGTGAAATTGTGCACCAATTAGGAAATCCTATTATGTCAACTTCACTGCGCGACGATGATGAAATCGTTGACTACACCACTGATCCTGAACTAATTTATGAGAAATATCACGACCTTGCCGATATTGTCATTGATGGCGGCTATGGCGAGTTGGTTCCTTCCACAGTGGTGGACTGTACAAAAGGGGAAATTGAAATTATCCGGGAAGGAAAGGGAATTCTGGAGTTTTAGTCTATCCTACTCCTTCCAGAATGATGGCGTAAAAAGAACCAGTACGGTGAAGAGTTCCAAACGTCCGAGAAGCATTAAAAACGACAAAAACCACTTGCCACCCGGCGAAATGTGAAGAAAATTCTCAACGGGACCGACACTGCCCAAGCCGGGACCAACATTGCCGAGGCTGCTCGCAACGGCGCCCATTGCAGAATCGAGATTAGGTTCCATAAAAGAGAACAAAGCAGTGCTGATACCAAAAATCACCACATAAAACATAAAGAAAGCCAGCACATTGGTTATGATTTTCGGATCAACAATCTGCTTGTTAAATCTCACAGGAATAATGGCATTAGGATGCACGAGCCGACGAAGTTCGTGATAGCTGTTCTTCATCAGCAAAACAATCCGCATGATTTTGACGCCTCCGCTGGTTGAACCCGCCGAGCCGCCAAAGAAAAATAATCCGAAAAGAACAATGGTGAGCATTGGCGCCCAGGTCAGATAGTCGGAAGTGATAAAACCGGTTGTGGTGATGATTGAAACAACCTGAAACAGAGAGTCCCGGAACAGTTCTCCTACACCTGAGCCGGTGGTAATCAGTAGTCCGGCGAAAATAACAAGCGTAAAAATAAGCACAAAGATTCCATAATATTTGAATTCCTCATCCCTGAATGCCCGCCGGAAACTTCCCTTTAGCGCAATGTAGAAAAGCGCGAAGTTTGTTCCCGAAAAAAACATAAATGCAATCAGAATATAATGTATCGCCGGCGACTGCCAGTGTGCTATACTTGCCTGTTTGGTGGAAAAGCCACCCGACGACATGGTTGTCAGCGAATGGCACACTGCATCAAAAAAGCCCATTCCGGCAATCCACAGCATGAGCATTTCAGAAACAGTCAGAACCAAATAAATACTCCAGAGCGCTTTGGCTGTCTGCCTGATTCGCGGACTGATCCGGTCGGGCGACGGACTGGGATATTCTGCCATGAAAAGCTGCATTCCGCCAATTCCAAAAATTGGCAAAATGGCAAGCGACAGAACAATAATACCCATACCGCCAAGCCATTGAGTCATGCTTCGCCAGAATAAAATGCCGTGCGGCATAGATTCTATGTCAGCCAGAATTGTGGAACCGGTTGTTGAAAATCCTGAAATGGTTTCAAAAAAAGCGTTGGTGAAATTCGGGATTGCCCCGCTGATAACATACGGCAGACTGCCAAACAGGGAAAAAACTACCCAAACTAAGGTAACTATGATATATCCCTCTCTCCTGCCCACATCCGGCATAGCATTTCGTGTAAGATAAACCAGCAGAAAACCTGTAAAAACATTCACTCCCGATGAAATCAGAAAAGCTGCCATATCATGCTCCAAATAGATCACCGAAATAACAAAGGAGAGCAGCATGGCAACGCCTTCAACCAAAAGAAGAAAACCCAATGCCCTGAAAATGATTTTACTGTTCATACCAAAAATTTTTCTCTGGCTTATTTGAAAAATTTCTCCAGTTTTCGTACTGCCGAAGGCAAAGTGAACACCACAACCCTGTCACCCTCCCGAATCTGCGTATTCCCATGGGCAATGTAGCCGTCTTCTCCGCGAATGATTCCACCAATTTTGGCTTCATCAGGAAAATCCAGCGCTTTTATCGGTTTTTGAACAATCCGCGTGTTGGCTTTTGCAATAAATTCAAAAACTTCTGCATCGGAAGAAGTGAGGCATTTCACTTTTGAAATAGCTGCACCTAAGGTGAAACGATAGATATAGCTTGCTGCAATCAGCTTTTTATTCACAATACTACCAATATCCATATTTTCCGCAAGTCCCATAAATGCAAAATTTTCCACCTCAGCAACCGTCCGGCGCACACCTAAAGTTTTGGCAAGGTGACAACCCAGAATATTGATTTCTGAACTGTTTGTTGTGGCGATTACGGCATCCATCTTTTCAATACCCTCATCCTGAAGCAGCTTTAAATTCCGGCAATCTCCGTTTATAATGAGAACATTACCATATCTTTCTGCCAGTTGCTGACACTTTTCAATGTCTTCCTCAATAACTTTTATGCGGTATTGCTCACTCAGTTTTTCAAGGGTGTTTTTTGCAATGCGACTGCCTCCGAGAAACATGATATTCCGGACTTCAAACGTCTTTTTACCTGTAAGCTCAAAAAGACGGAACTGCTCTTTGGGCGTTGTTACGAAATAGACAATATCATTGTTTTTAATGTAATCTGAACCGCTTGGAATGATGGTTTCGCCACCGCGATTAATGGCAACCACAAGAATGTTTTCATTTTCAGCCGCAAGCGTTTCAAAAGTTTTATTCAGAATGGGCGCCTCATTGCGGACTTTAATACCGAGCAACAGAAGCTTTCCGTTGGAAAATTCAATAAATTGCCGTGTACCGGTCTGTTTTATGGATGCAACAATCTCCTTTGCAGCAAGATTTTCAGGATAAATAAGCTGGTCAACTCCCATATTTTTGAGTTTTTCCCTGTAGTTGCTCTGCAAGTATTCTGCATTGTTTATGCGGGCAATTGTTCGGGCAGCGCCTAAAAAGGATGCCATGGAACAGGCAAGAACATTCCGCTCTTCAGATGAAGTAACGGCAATAAACAGATCCGCCTTTGCAATTCCGGTCTGTTTCAAATCAGAAAAGGAGTGCGCAGAACCGACAACCGGCATCAGATCAACATCGCTGTCCATCTCCGATAAGCGTTCCTGCATATCGTCAATCAATATAATATCATGGTCTTCCACACTCAGCATTTTTGCCAAATGAGTTCCAACCTCTCCTGCTCCGGCGATAACAATTTTCATTTCTGTTTTGTGTAAATTAATTCACGATGCAAATTAAAAAATAACCCTCCGATTATAAACATTTCCTGTCCGCTCTTTCAAAAACAAATGAAAAAACTTTAAAAATGAATAAAGTTACCATTTATTACATTACAATCTATCATCTCGCCGTACAATTAAAAAAACACCACCTCTGTATTAATCCAATTCTTCAGAAAAATGTTTTTCTTCTGCTGTTTCATCAGCCGGATACAAACCAAAATCATCTCGAAGTGAATATGCAACCTCTTGTTTCATTGACAATTGAGTCAATTTAATAACAAACGAAGTGGAGAGTAGCACAAAAGAGAGAAAAACGGCACTTTTGAAAAAGAATCTCCGTTTGCTTGCCATAAACAGAAAAGAAAAAAGCATTATGCCATACAAAAACAGCAGCTCAATCCCGTAAACTGACACCTCCAAAACCGACATCGGAAGTTTTTCAACTGCTTCAAGAAACTGAATGACAAACCGAAGTGAAGAACCAGTTATTTTTGCCAAAGGAACGGCAACCGGCAGGAATCCTCCAAAAACAAGCAGTGAAATTCCCAACGAAATAAGAAGAGCAGCAGCGGGAATAACTACCAGATTGGAAATCCAGAAAAATGTGGGAAATTGGTTGAAATAGAATGCAGAAACAGGAAAAGTGGCAATTTGTGCGGCAATTGAAGTAGTGAGCAACGCAAAGAAATAACGGCTTATTTTGAAACGTGGAACATAAATTTTATTCAGTTTAGGTTGCAAAAAAACGATACCAAAAACAGCAACATAAGAGAGCTGAAAACCGGCATCAAAAAGGTTGTTCGGATTAATCAGCAAAAGCAAAAAAGCTGATGCAACAAGCGATTGATAGACATTTCCGTTCTTTTTAAAAACCGAAGCAATCACCACTATGGAAAACATGGTGGCAGCACGGTTCACAGACGGTGAAAGTCCGGTGAGCAATGCAAAACCCCATAGGGAAGAGACCATAATCAGCAGATAGATCAATTTTCCGCGTTTCTGTCTTTTCAGAAAACCGAAGAAAAACGACAAAATCATAAACACAATTCCTACATGAAGTCCGGAAACTGCAAGCACATGCATTGCACCAGCCGCCGAAAAAACTCTTTTCGTTTCAGGGTCAAGCCCGCGTTTGTAGCCAAGCGTTAGCGCCGACAAAACATGCAGTTCTTTTTCTCCCAGATTTTGCCGGCGGAATATTTCAAGCAGATGCATCCGCTTATGTTCAGCAAAAGTTACAAGCGAGTGTTTAAAATCACCGGTGGTGCTCCAGTGATTATCCGGTAAATATACCTGCCGGTAAATTTTTTTACGTGCCAGATAACCGGCATAATCAAATCCGCCCTGGTCGAAACTGTTTTCCACAGGTTGCGGAGTTCTCTCAAAAACAATCTGTTGCCCCGGCTTCAAAAGTGAAGCTCTTTCACTTTTTGCAAAATAGACCAACACCTTTTCATTGGTCTTGAAAACCGAATCATCGTCTGAAAATCTGTAAACATGCAGCAGCGACTGATACGAATTTGGTTTTTCCTGCAAAATCTCCAGCACAACAGCAGAAAATTCACCTTCAGAGCAGAATTCTGGCTTACTGTTGTAAGCCTGAAAGCGCCAGACTCCTGCAACAGCAAACAGAATGAATATTCCCACACCAAAAAAGATTGAAGTTCTAAAATTGTAAAACAGTGAAATGATGAGCAGAAATCCCAAAATTGACAGCAGGGCAGGAATCAGAAAAGTGAAATTCAAATTGAAAAAATTACCCGCAATTATCCCAAAAATGAGGGCTGTTGCGGGACGTATCAAAGGTATGGTATGAATAATCTTTTTCAACATCCGCCTGTAAATTCAGGTAGTTCACAAAAAACTGAGCCGGCATGGCTACCTGATAGAACAGGAAAATGAAGAAAAGGTTAATTATCAGACAGGTATTTTTATGCGGTAATGGGGTATCACCTTCCCGGCAGTGATATTCCGGAGCTTGGTTTTCAGCAGTTTTTTGCGCAAAGGCGAAAGATGATCAATGAAAAGTACCCCTTCAAGATGGTCAAATTCATGCTGAATTACCCGTGCCGCATAGCCGGTATAAGTCTCTTCGTGAAGTACAAAATGCTCGTCGTAATATTTCAGGCGAACGGCTTCGGGGCGTTTCACATCTTCCCTGATTTCGGGAAGACTCAGACATCCTTCGTTCATAATCCAGTCATCTCCCGTAAGTTCAATGATTTCGGGATTGATGAAAACCTTTTTGAAGTTTTTGAGTTCTGGCTCTTCGTCATCTGCTGCCGGCGCGGTGTCAACAATAAACAGCCGGATTGACAATCCCACCTGCGGTGCAGCAAGCCCCACCCCATCTGAATAATACATGGTTTCCCACATATTGTCGATGATTTCCGCCAATTCTTTGTGGTCTTCGTCAATTTCCTGTGCTTTTTTCCGCAACATCGGGTCGCCATATACTGTTATTGGATATTTCATTTTCTGTTTCGTTTTTGTTCTAAATAACTTTGTAACATAATGGTTGCGCTGATGGCGTCAACTAAATTTTTGTCTCTTCTTGCCATTTTCTTAACACCCCCGTCAATCATAGCCTGAAAAGCCATTTTTGACGTAAACCGCTCATCAACCTGAATGATTGGAATTCCGGGATACTTTTCCTGAAACTTTTTGATGAACGGATTAATGTAGGCAACAGCTTCGGAAGCCGTGTTGTTCATTTGCACGGGATAGCCGATAATCACTTCATCTACCTGTTCGTTTTGAAAATAGGTGTGCAAAAACTCCCAGATTTTGGACGCAGAAACCGTAGCGAGTTTGGTTGCAATAATTTGATTCATGTCGGTTACTGCAAGTCCAACCCGTTTTCTACCGTAATCTATGGCTAAAATCCTTCCCATGCCCGAAAATTTATGCAAAATTACAGAGAATAAATGAACTTTGAAAAAAGACTTCCAAACAAGCATTAGTTTAAAAATCTGTTAAAAGAAATAAAAACCCATAGGGTTTGAATTTTGAATTACAGCTCATTATGCTTTTCTGATGGCGCTCAAAGAAAAATTCTTTAACGTAAATTTCTTTAAAAACGATGATTTAGCTTATTTTGCACCGTTTACAAAAGAAGAAAAAATTGGCACATTCACATTCACACGGACATGCAATGACACACGGCAGGGCATTTGCCATCGGAATCGGGCTGAACATTATTTTTGTTGTCGTTGAAATTACTTTCGGCTTTTTGGCAAATTCATCGGCGCTGCTTGCAGATGCGGGACACAACGCCAGCGATGTGCTCGGGCTGGCTTTTGCCTGGGCAGCAGCCTGGCTGGCAACAATCAGACCCTACGGAAAATACACCTACGGACTGAGAAAAACCACAATTTTAGTTTCAATTCTGAATGCCATTCTGCTGTTTGGCGCAGTGGCAGCCATTGCCTGGGACGCCATCGGGAAACTGCAAAATCCGCAGCCGGCAGAAGGAAAGCAGATAATGATTGTTGCCGCAATTGGCGTGGTAATTAACACTTTCACAGCGTTGCTGTTTGTTAAGGGGCAAAAGCACGATTTGAACATCCGTGGCGCATTTTTGCACATGATTGCTGATGCAGCCGTTTCATTGGGCGTGGTGGTCTCGGGACTGCTCATTCTGCTGACCGGAAAATACTGGATCGACCCCGTAACAAGTTTTGTAATTATTATCGTCATCCTCTGGGGAACGTGGCATCTCTTTTCTGAATCAGTGAATCTGGCGTTAGATGCTGTGCCAAAGCATATTAATGTTGAAGAAGTGAGAAAATTTCTCGAATCGCAGCCGGGTGTCGAAAGCCTGCATGACCTACACATCTGGGCAATCAGCACCACGCAGGTTGCACTCACAACGCATCTGGTAATCCCCGACGGAAGTGACGACAACTTTATAACATTCCTTCGTGAAGAGCTGAAACAGCGCTTTAAAATTAATCACACCACGTTTCAGATTGAAAATGAAGATTTGCAGCAGTCAAGTGATGAGTGTTGTTAGCTTTTTTTGGGAAGTTTCCCCGCAGAAAAAATAATATTCTACTCCACAAGCCTGTCAATCCCGAAAGTTTCCATATTCCGGTCAACCTTTTTCACAAGCCCCTGCAAAACTTTTCCGGGTCCAATTTCTGTAAATAATGTTGCTCCGCCGGCAATCATATTCCGAACGGTTTGTGTCCAGCGCACCGGTGCTGTCAGCTGGGCAATCAGATTTTTCTTAATCTCGGCAGGATTCGTAACCGGGAGTGCATTAACGTTCTGATAAACAGGGCACACCGGAACACTAAACGAAGCAGCTTCAATGGCGGCAGCCAACTCTTCGCGCGCCGGCTCCATAAGCGGCGAGTGAAATGCGCCGCCCACCGGAAGTTTCAGAGCACGTTTTGCCCCCTTTTCGGTGAGGATTGCACAGGCTTTGTCAACGCCGGAAATGCTTCCCGAAATCACAAGCTGTCCCGGACAGTTGTAGTTGGCAGCAACAACAATATCATCAATGGAAATGCAAACCTCCTCAACAATTTCATCATCCAATCCAACGATGGCAGCCATGGTTGACGGCTCAATTTCACAGGCTTTCTGCATTGCTGCCGCGCGTTTGGAGACCAAAGTCAGTCCCTCTTCAAAAGTGAGCGCGCCGGCAGCCACCAGTGCCGAAAATTCGCCTAACGAATGTCCCGCAACCATATCGGGTTGAAAATCCTTCAGCGTTTGAGCCAGCAGTACAGAGTGAAGAAAAATTGCCGGCTGGGTAACTTTTGTCTGTTTCAGATCATCTGCCGAACCTTCAAACATAATATCCGTAATGCTGAAACCGAGTATCCGGTTACTTATTTCGAACAACTCCCGGGCTGAATCCGAGTTTTCAAAAATATCTTTTCCCATTCCGGGATATTGCGCTCCCTGTCCGGGAAAAACGTATGCCTTCATGTTTTTCATTTTTTAGAATGCCGCAAATATAGCAGATTTTGAAACACCGGTTATTTTCGGTTATCCGTGAAAACAGGATAAAAGTTCTCAGCGGCTTAATGCATATTTCAGAGAAACACCGAAACGCACGGGGTATCCCCGCTGCACAATCGGATTGGTGGCGCGGGTTACCATGTCAGAAACCTCAAAATAGAAGGAGTTGTATTGGGTGTCGAAAATGTTTTTACCCCAGACTTCCAGTGCAAAAGCTCCCTTTTCGGCAGTAATCCCTGCGTTTGTCTGTCCGTAAAATGGCTGGTAAACGGAGTTGTCTTCCATCCAGTATATTTTGCCTGCAACTGTATGCTGAACATTGACAATCAGTCTGTTTACAAAAGAGGCATTTGTAAAATTAAATACATAACCCGCACCGCTGCTGAGCGTATGCTGTGGTGCAAAAGGAATATAGTTGCCTGAATAATCAATCTCCTCGTTACGATAGTTTTTAAACCGCGCATCGGCAAAACCATATTCAGCATAAAGCGTGAAATTCTGTGTCGGGTTGTATCTGAGACTCAGTTCAGCTCCCTGGCTGACAGACTGCCCGGCATTGGTAACGATACGCCCTGCTGTTCCCGTATCCAACAGTTTGACAATCTGAATACTGTCAACATGCGTATAAAACAGGGCAAATGTGGCGGACAATCTCCTGTCAAACATTTCACATCTCCCGCCAAGCTCGTATGTCCAGCTCAGCTCCGGATCGTAAGCTAACTGCTCTTCAAGAGTCGGCTCAGTTGACGCCGCACCTGAACCTCCCGGTCCGGGCATGGACGGCATACCTTTCAGCGCATTTTTCATCAGTGACTGCATCAGTGAATTTTCAAGCAGCTTTGAAAATGCCTGTTCATTGTAACCCCCTGTTTTGTACCCCTTTGATGCCGACAGATAGACAAAAGCCGTTTGCACCGGCTGATATTTCAAGGCAAATTTTGGCAAAATCTCCCAGTAGGTTTTGCTGAAACTGTCCTGCATTGTGGTATCTCCGTTTACTTGCATATCCGGCATGGGAAGCTGTTTAAAGCTAATGTTAACATCAGCGCCCTGACTTTCGGTGAAAAAATCAATTCCCGTATGTTCATAATCAAAACGAATTCCGCCGGTTGCCGACAAACCATGAACTCCAAACAGATGGTTCAGTGTGGATTGGTGAAATAACGCCAGCCCGCGCGAAGGTTTATCATAAATGCCCGGCAGGTCGATACGATTGTTCAGATAAGTGATGACAACCGGTATGTTCGGATTATTTGCCAAAGCATCAAGCTGTGCCTGCAAAGCTCCCACTGCATCTTCTTTCAGCGCCACCGGAGTGTCAATATTCCGGTTGTTGCTAAAACCAAAAGCGCCAACCACCCATTGGTAATTTCGTTGATTTTCAGACTTTACCGTGATTTCCTGACTGATTGAATACTCCTTTTGCCGCTGGCGGATTGAAAAGACAGATAGCGGCGTATAGTCCTGATCCATTCTCATATCGTCCTTCAAAAACTGATGTCCGGTGGTTGAATTTATACTGAAGCCCTCTCCCATATACCTGATTGACAATCCGTTTGTCAGCAAATGACGTTTATAGGAAGATGGTTCATTGAAATTTACCGCAGTTGAATCTGCGTGCATATAGGGAAAAGCTCCCTGGGAAGCATAATCATAGTGCGTGAAAAGTTTTGCAGTCAGCGCCGGAGAAATATCCCACTCCAATTTCACACGTGTTCCGGCATTTTCAGAAGCATCCGCATTTTTTCCGGTAAAATTATTGATGAAATAACCGTCATCTTTCTTGTAATAACCCGTTACGGAAACCCCGAAGTTATCGCTAAGCTTATCATAAACAGCGCCTTTAACAGAAAACTGTCCATGATTTCCGGCACCCACCACCACATTTACCCCCTGATAGGTCAAAGGCGAAAGCGTATAAACATTCACAATGCCGCCAATGGCATTCCGTCCGTAAAGGGTGCCCTGCGCACCGCGCAGGATTTCCACGCGTTGAATATCCTGAAATTCAAAATCGAAAGCAGACGGATTGAAACTCGGAACATTATCAACATACATGCTCACCGTCTGGGAACCGAGCCGTGCGCCAATTCCGCGGATATAGACGGGAGTGGAAACTTTTGAACCGTAAGTGGGAATAAAAAAGTTGGGAATCATTCCGCTCAATCCGGGGAGTGATTCAATCCTTTGGTTACTCAGCTGTCCCGGCGAAATTACAGAAACCGCTGTTGGCAGGCTTTTTAGCCTGTTTGTCTCCTTAACCGAAGAGCTGACAACCACTTCATCCAAATAATAAGCTTTCACGGTGTCCTGCGGATTATCATCCTTTTCCGGTCTGTTTTCATCCGGAAACACCAAAAGAGAGTTGAAAAAAACAAGGATAAACAGGAAGATATTTTTCATCAGATATATTTTAAAATAATAATAAGGTCACGGTTTAAACCAATATTAACCTATTTTGAAATTATTTGTTTTTCTCGAACCAACATTGAAAAAGTTTTCAACAAAATTTTTCGGCTATATTCTATTAAAAAAGGTCGTAACAAAAACTGCTACGACCTTTCTCCTATCACGTGGGAACAACTGGATTCGAACCAGTGACCCCCTGCTTGTAAGGCAGGTGCTCTGAACCAGCTGAGCTATGCTCCCGTTATATTTTTAGAACGCATCAATTTTTGGTAAAAAGCGCTGCAAAGATAAAACCTATTTCGGGTTCTGCAAAACAATTTCACAAAATTTCTGCAACAACAAACGTACTTCCGCCAATAAAAATCATGTCATTTACTCCCGCATTTTCGCGCGCTGCTTCAAAAGCTTTTGAAACAGTGGAATATACTGTGCCTTTCAGTCCGAATTCAGCAGCAAGTTCTGCAAGCTCATTTTCGTCCATGGCACGCGGAATGTCGGCTTTTGTGAAGTAATAGTCTGCATTTGCAGGTAAAAGGCGTATTAAATTTTTGTGATTTTTATCTTTTACCAGTCCGAGAACGAAGTGCAGCCTGTCGTGCGGAGTTTGACTGATCTGTTCAACCAGCTCTTTCATTCCTTCGGCATTGTGCCCGGTGTCGCAAACCTGCAAAGGGTTGTATCCTAAAATCTGCCAGCGCCCTGTCAAGCCGGTCATCTTTCTCACATTAGCTAACGCATGAAACAGCTGCTCATCGGAAATTTCCCACTGCATTTCACGGAGCAGATCAACCGACTTCAAAACAGTCGGCACATTGAGCCACTGATATTTACCTTTTAAATCCAATACTAACTCGTCAAAATATCTTTCTCCTTTTTTATTCACGCGAAGCAACTGGTTCGCATTCAGGTCAGTTGTTCCGTAAACCACCGAATATTCCTGATCGGCAAAAAAGAGCGGAGCAAGCTTTATTGCTGCTGCTTCTTCAAAAACATGCTTTGTTTCCGGCAAAGCCGAACCAACCACAACCGGAACGCCATCCTTGATTATTCCCGCTTTTTCTCCGGCAATCAATTCGGGAGTATCGCCCAACAAATCGATGTGATCCATTCCGATATTGGTGATAACGCACAATTCGGGCTGAATGATGTTGGTGGAATCCAATCTTCCGCCCAAACCCACTTCTATTACGGCAACATCCACAGCTTCCCGGGCAAAATAATCGAAAGCCATTGCAACCGTAAGTTCAAAAAAGGAAGGCTCCACATTCCACATTCCATTGTTAATAATGAAATCTTCGACCCATTCCGAAACCTGCTCTTCCGTAATCATCTCCCCGTTGACACGGATGCGTTCCCTGAAATCTTTAAGATGCGGTGATGTGTATAGTCCGGTGCGATAACCGGCAGCCTGCAAAACTGCGGCAATCATGTGAGAAACAGAACCTTTACCGTTGGTTCCGGCAACATGAATCGTCTTGAATTTTTGGTGCGGATTCCCGTAAAAGTTGTCCAATTGAACCGTATTGTCCAAATTATCCTTATAGGCAGCAGGTCCGATCCGCTGAAAAACAGGCAGCCTGTTAAATAAAAAATCGAGAGTGTCTGAATAATTCAATCTGTAAAAAATCTATTTATTAACAGGTGCAAGTTTATTAAAAAACGGCAGAACAATGCGTATTATGCAATAAATTATCTACTTTTCGCCAATTCAATTTTAATAACATGTTAAGTAAAACCAGCAAAAGTAAAATTTTCATTCTTGACACGAATGTTGTTTTACACGACCACACCAGTATTTATCAGTTTCAGGATAACGATATCATCCTGCCAATCACCGTATTGGAAGAATTGGACAAATTCAAAAGGGGCAATCATCTGCTCAATTATCAGGCAAGGGAGTTTGTGCGGATTCTTGATGAAATTGTTGGTGATGAACTCTTTAACGGCGGAAAATCTTTAGGAAAAGGGAAAGGGAAACTGCGCATTGAAACCGGAAAACCATTTTCTGACGAGATGAAAGCGTCATTCCGCGAAGATATTCCCGATCACCGGATTCTGGCAATAGCGGAATATATTTTCAAATCCTATCCCAAGCGGAAGACCATCTTTGTCAGCAAGGATATCAACCTGAGAATGAAAGCCAAATCGTTGGGTATTCCGGCAGAAGATTATAAAACCGACCAGGTTACCGATGAAAATGTTCTGGACAAAACGCTCCGCACATTCAATAATTTTGATGACTCGCTGATTGCCCGGCTTTATGAACAAGGTTCCATGGAACCGGAACAGTTGAATCTGGAGTTTACGCCGGATGCAAACGAATGTCTCATTCTCAAGGGAAACAGCTCCAGCGTGCTGGCACGCTACGATGCAAAAAACAATCTGATTATGAAAGTGGAGAAAAAGCCGGCTTACGGAATCAAGCCCCGCAATGCCGAGCAGACTTTCAGCTTAGATGTTTTGACGAACCCTGACATTCAGCTTATTGCACTCACGGGAAAAGCCGGAACCGGAAAAACGCTGTTAGCGCTTGCGGCAGCTATCGAAATGCACAAAAACTTCGATCAGATTTTGCTTGCCCGCCCGATTGTTGCGCTCAGCAACCGTGATTTGGGATTTCTGCCCGGCGATGCATCAGATAAAATCAGTCCCTACATGCAGCCGCTTTTCGACAACCTTTCGGTAATTAAACATGCGCTTAACCCCAGAAGTCAGGAGTACATAAAAATCGAAGAGCTGCAAAAAACGGAAAAACTGATAATCACACCGCTGGCATATATCCGCGGGCGAAGTCTCTCCAACTCGTTCTTCATCATTGATGAAGCGCAAAACCTGACGCCGCATGAAGTGAAAACCATCATCACCCGTGCGGGGGAAGGAACAAAAATGGTTTTCACCGGAGATTTGCAGCAGATCGACTCGCCCTACCTTGATATGAAGTCAAACGGACTGGCTTATATGACCGACCGAATGCGTAATCAGAGCCTTTTTGCACATATCAATCTGGTGAAAGGCGAGCGCAGCTTTTTGGCAGAACTGGCAAGCAACCTGCTTTAACCCTTTTGCGTTCAGCAGCTTTTTCCTATTTTTGCAGTTTATTTAGAATGGTTTTAAATGGACTACAAAGGGAAGAAAGCTGCTTTTTATACGTTGGGATGCAAACTCAACTTCTCTGAAACATCTGCCATTGCAGGTACTTTCAAAGATGTGGGGTTTGAACGGGTGGAATTTGAAGAAAAAGCAGACGTGTATGTGATTAACACCTGTTCAGTTACTAATCAGGGCGATAAATCCAGCCGGAATATTATTCGCCAGGCTGTAAGAAATAATCCCGATGCAATGGTCATAGTCGTTGGTTGCTATGCACAGCTCAAACCCGGCGAAGCCGGAAATATTGAAGGCGTGGACATGGTTTTGGGAACTCAGGAAAAATTTAACATTCCCGCCTATCTGGGAAATCTTGAAAAGCATAAATTCACCGATATTAAAACTACCCGGCTTGCCGACATCAGAAGTTTTCACCAGGCATTTTCGCGTGACGACAGAACGCGTAGCTTTCTGAAAATTCAGGACGGATGCGATTACTACTGTTCGTTTTGCACCATTCCCTATGCGCGGGGCAGAAGCCGTAATGACACAATTTATAACACGGTGGGCGAAGCACGGAAAGCGGTTGAGAGGGGTTTTAAAGAAGTGGTGCTGACGGGCGTCAATATTGGTGATTTCGGAAAATCAACCGATGAAAACTTCTTCGATCTCATCAAAGCGCTGGAAAATGTGAAAGGACTGCGCCGTTTGCGTTTAGGTTCTATTGAACCAAACCTGCTTAACGACAAAATTATAGAGCTGGTTGCCGCATCAAAAGTGATTATGCCCCATTTTCATATTCCGCTGCAGTCGGGGTCAGATGAGATATTGTCACTGATGAAGCGAAAATATTCCACCGGGCTGTTTGCCAAACGCATTAACCGGATTCGCGAGCTGGTTCCCCATGCCTTCATTGGCGTTGATGTTATTGCCGGTACAAATGGTGAAACGGACGAGCATTTTCAGGAATCCTACGACTTTATCAACAGCTTTGAAATTTCGCAGCTCCATGCATTCACCTATTCGGAAAGAAGTGGCACCCAGGCGCTGAAAATTCCTTGGAAAGTTGACATTGAAGAACGCAGGCATCGCACGCAGAGATATATCAATCTTTCAGAAAAAAAGCTGAGGGCTTTTTATGAAAAACATCTGGGAACAAAACATACCGTGCTGTTTGAAAGACCACTGAAATCGGGCGAAGTGATGCATGGCTTCACCGACAACTATATCCGTGTGGAAACGCCCTTCAGGGAGGAGCTGGTCAATGAGCTGCGGGATGTAAATTTAGAGACCATTCTTCCGAACGGTCATGTAACAATAAATTTTGAATAGAAAAAGAAGAAAATGAAAACACTTGATTATCACGATATTTGCGTTCAGGTTCAGGAAATTGCACGCGAAACCGGAAAATTTATCAGAAATGAGCGAAAAACGCTTTCTGCAAAGGATGTGGAGCTGAAAAGCGCTGCCAGTTTAGTTACTTATGTTGACAAAACTGCGGAAGTAAAAATTGTGGAAGCCTTGAAAAAAATTATTCCCGAAAGCGGATTTATCACCGAAGAAGGCACAGCCGGCAGTTCGGGCGAACGCTTCAAATGGATTGTTGATCCGCTTGACGGAACAACAAACTACATTCACGGCATTGCGCCCCACTCGGTGAGCATTGCCCTGCAGGATAAAAATGAGATCACGCTTGGCGTTGTTTATGAAATCGGGCAGAGCGAAATGTTTTATGCATGGAAAGGGAGTCCCGCTTTTTTAAACGGAAGTGAAATTTCCGTTTCTCAAAATCAAAAAATTGAGAATGCGCTGATTGGCACCGGTTTTCCCTACTACAATTTCGACAAAGTGGATGAGTATATTAACGCAATGCGCTATTTTATGGAACGAACGCGCGGTTTGCGACGGCTTGGCTCAGCAGCCGTGGATATTTCCTATGTGGCAGCGGGTCGCTTTGACGGTTTTTACGAGCATGGGCTTCACGCATGGGATGTGGCTGCGGGAATTTTCATTCTGAAACAGGCAGGCGGTAAAGTCACCGATTTCAACGGGGGCGAAAACTGGCTGTTTGGCGGAGAGCTGATTGCCGCAAGCGGCAACTTTTTTGACGAGTTTTATGCCACCGTGCACAAACATCTGGGAAACACATAATTTTATTGTGCTCCCGGTTCGGTTTTTAAAGAAATTCAACCTTATTTCGTAAATTGCACCAAAACAAAAACATTCACTAATGGCTAAAAAAGAGATTGCACTACTCAGAGAGCAGATCGAACGTTTGAATGACAAAATGTTCGATTTGGATGCATGGAAAAACCGCACCGAAATTTTTCTTGAGCGAATTTTCGGAAAGGACAGCCCAAAACTGAAAATGATTCAGAGCCTGCATTATGACTATTCAAGCTGGAGCCTGCGCGACACCTATGCCGGTGGTTCAGTTAAAGATAAGGATCCGGTGAGAATACAGGCTGAAGAGATTCTTGAAGCGATTATCACCGAATTAGAGAGCCTTGGATTGCCCGAAGAGGAAAAGGAGCAACTCAAAATCATGGAGCTGCTGGATGATGAACTCACAGGAAAACAGATGCGCGAAATTGAAAATCTGATGCGCGCCGATGATCCGGAAAAGGTTGACAAAATAACCAAGGCGTTAGAATTGCTTCCCAAGGAAAATCTGGCAGGAATGATCGCTAAACTGCTTATTTCGTAAGTTTTCTCTATGCCCGGAAAACCCAAAATTGCCATTGTTATACTCAATTGGAACGGAGAAAAACTTTTCGGTGAATTTCTGCCATCGGTCATCCGCAACTCAAATTTCCCGGATACGGAAATAATTGTTGCCGACAATGCTTCCACCGATAATTCCCTGAAAGTTTTAAGCGAAAAGTTTCCTGAAGTAAAAATTATCAGACTGAAAAAAAATTACGGCTTTGCCGAAGGTTATAATCAGGCGCTGAAACAGGTGGATGCTGAGTTTTTCGTTTTGCTGAATTCCGATGTTGAAGTGACTCCAAACTGGCTTTCTCCCTGCATTTCCATGCTTGAAAAAGATGAAAAACTGATAGCGGTTCAGCCCAAAATACTGAGCTACGAAAAGCCTCATCAGTTTGAATATGCCGGCGCTGCCGGCGGTTTTACGGATATGTTTGGCTATCCGTTTTGCCGTGGCAGAATCCTGAACCGTATGGAGCACGATCTGGGACAATACAACACCCCTACCCCGATTTTTTGGGCAAGCGGAGCCTGCATGTTCATCAAGGCTGATGCGTTCAAAAATGTCGGAGGTTTCGATGGCGATTTCTGGGCACACATGGAGGAGATTGATCTTTGCTGGCGGCTCAAAAGCAGAGGTTACAAAATTGCCTATCAGCCCGATAGCGTTGTTTTTCATTTAGGCGGCGGAACTTTACCCTATAACAATCCGCAAAAAGATTATCTCAATTTCAGGAATAACCTGTTCATGCTGTTTAAAAACCTTTCGCCAAAACGTTTTCACCGGATATTTTTTGCAAGATTGATTCTGGACGGCGTTGCGGCAATGAAGTTCTTAGTGGGTTTTCAATTTAACAGCTTTTTTTCCGTTGCGAGGGCACACGCATCTTTTTACCGAAATCTGGGAAATCTTTCTAAAAAAAGAAAAAAGCTGCTCAAAGAGATGGTTGTTACCCAACATGCCGAAATTTATCCCAAAAGCATTATGTGGAAATTCTTCATCGAAAAGAAAAGAAAATTCTCCGATCTGGAATTTGGTTCTTTTTGAAAACCGGGTTTTCTGCAACAAAAAATGGTTAAAATGCAAAAATTAACATTTGAAGAAACAATTTACACATACCACATTGATTTTGTGGGACATGTAAACAATATCAACTACATCACCTGGATGGAAAACGGAAGGGTAAAACTTTTGGAAGCCACCGGGCTTCCCGTAACTGAAATTGCTGAAAAAGAGAGAATTCTGCCCATACTCACCGAAACAAAAATCCGATACAAAAAAGCGCTGTTTCTGCAAAACAGGGTACTCATTGAAGTTTGGATATCACATATATACAACGCATCGCTGATTATGGAATTCCGGTTTTACAATGAAAAGAGGGAGCTGTGTGCCACTGCCCACCAAAAAGGACTTTTCGTTGACAGCAAAACTATGAAACCGGTCCGGTTAAAACCTGAACACCGGGAAGCTTTTGAAAAATTCCTGAACAGTACGGAGTAACAGTAAGTTCTGCTTCAATTCTGTTTAAAATTATCAGTTTTCGCCGATGTGTCGCCCACCCGTATCGTGCGCTCTCTTTCGCCGACTCAAAAAAAATTCTTAATTTTGTAGCGATATTTCGCAATGGGGGTGCCTTAAAATAAAGGCTGAGAATATACCCACAGAACCTGATCCGGATAATGCCGGCGAAGGGAGGGCAAAAGGGATTCGTCCCACTCCATTGGTTAGTTTAATAACCAAAATTTCTAAAAATGAGACGTTTAAGTTTTTTACTGCTCTTGCAGTTGCTGGCTGTTGCTGTGTATGGACAGCACAGTCTGAAGGGAGTTATTACCGGAAACGGAGAACCGCTGGCAGGTGCCAGCGTGGTTATCCTGCACACGCACTATGGCGTATCGTCGGGAAGCGACGGCAGCTTTGAGTTCAAAAACCTGAAACCGGGGGAGTATGAAATCAGAGCTTCGTTCATAGGATTTGAAACAAAAACCCTGAAAACAGATGTGCCTGTAAATCAGCAGTTAGTTCTGGATTTGCAGCCATCAGTAATTATGACGGATGAGATAATAATCTCTGCCACAGTTGCGGGAAACAAAACTCCGCTCACTTTCACCAATTTAAGCAAAGAGGAATTAGCTGCACGAAATATGGGGCAGGATATTCCCTATCTGCTCCAGCTTTCACCATCATTTGTGGTTACTTCGGATGCCGGCGCAGGAATCGGATACACCAATTTTCGCATCCGCGGCACCGACCTCAACCGGATTAATGTTACCATTAACGGAATTCCGCTGAATGATGCCGAATCACACAGCACCCTTTTTGTTGACCAGCCCGATCTGGCTTCATCGCTTGAAAAAGTGCAGATTCAGCGCGGCGTAGGCACTTCAACAAACGGCGCAGCTGCTTTTGGCGCATCCATCAATCTGCAAACCAATGCGCCGGGAAGAGAGCCCTACGCAGAGTATAAAACTTCTGCCGGCACTTTCAATACTTTCAAAAACACGGTTTCTGCCGGAACCGGATTGATTAATGAAAAATTTGCCTTAGATGCCAGACTTTCAAAAATTTCATCGGACGGATTTGTTGACCGGGCTTTTTCCGATTTGAAATCGTTCTTTATTTCGGGAGGGTATTATTTAGGGAATACCGTTGTGAAAGCGAATGTTTTTTCGGGAATTGAAACATCATATCAGGCGTGGAACGGAGTTCCGTCCGTGCGGCTGAACAACGATACGGAAGGGATGAAACGTTATGAAGAACATGGGCACTACTCTGCAAAAGAGACACAGGAAATGTTAGATTCCGACAGCCGGACATACAACCTATACACCTATGAAAATCAGGTGGATCAATATCAACAAGACCAGTATCAGCTGCTTTTTTCCCATAAATTCAGCTCCGGACTCAATCTGAATATTTCCGGCTTTTATGTCAGGGGAATCGGGCATTATGAAAGCTTCAAGGCGGGCAGAAAGCTGAAAGACTATCAGATTCCGCCAATTTTTATTGACGGTGAAGAGGTTAAAAGAACCGATTTGATACAAAGAAAATGGCTGGATAATCATTTTTACGGAAGCGTTTTCTCACTGAATTGGGACAAACGGAAAAGCGCATTCACTTTGGGCGGCGGCTGGAACAGATATGACGGCGACCATTACGGAAATGTAATCTGGGCAGAGTTTGCGGGCAATACCGGCTATAACCACCAATGGTATTTCAACAACGGACTGAAAACCGATTTTAATATTTTTGCCAAAGAGCAGTACCACATAACCGGGAAAATAAATCTGTTTGCCGACCTTCAATACCGGAAAATTTCTTACCTGCTGAGCGGAATTGATGACGATTTACATGACGTATCGCAAAAACATAAGCACCATTTTTTCAACCCGAAATTCGGCATTTACTATTCCCCGGCGGGCAATCAAAACATCTATCTGTCGTATGCCGTTGCCAGCCGCGAACCTAACCGTTCAACTTACATAGATGCCGACCCGCAGATGAAACCACCGACACATGAAACGCTGTATGACTGGGAGTTGGGTTACGAATTCAAGTCTTCTGCCTTTTCGGGTTCGCTCAGTTTTTACTCCATGGACTACAAAGACCAGCTGATACTCACCGGCGAAATCAACAATACGGGAAGACCAATCATGGTGAATGTTGACGAAAGTTTCCGCCGGGGAGTGGAAATTCAGACAGCGCTCAGGATTTTCAGAAACCTGAACTGGTTGGCAAACGTCAGTTTCAGTCAGAATAAAATTAAAAATTTTACGGAATATGTTGATAACTGGGATACCGGCGGGCAGGAAGCATTTGAGCTGGGAACGGTTGATATTGCTTTTTCACCCCGTTCCACAGCCAACAGCCAGATTATATACGAACCGGTAAAAAATCTGAATTTTGCGTTCATTTCATCGCATGTGGGCAGACAGTTCATCGACAATACTTCCGATAAAGGCCGCAGTCTGAATCCATGGTTTGTCAACAATCTGAAAGTGGGCTATTCGGTAAAGACCGGACTTTTTAATGAAATTTCGCTCCATTTCATGGTGAATAATCTTTTTAACGAAGTGTATGAAAGCAATGCGTGGGTCTATTCCTACTTTTTAGGCGGGGAACGCTACAAAATTGATGGTTACTTTCCGCAGGCAGGGCGCCACTTCATGTTCGGGATAGATTTTTCATTCTGATTTTTATCGGAAATGCCGGCAATTCTTCCTTAATCCGGTGAAATCACCGGATTTGTCGGTTATTTTGCTGAATTGCATCATAAATTGGTACACTGCTTCGGCAATCTACCAAAGAAGAAACTTGAAATTTTGGTTTAAATTTCATATATTGAGGGTGATTTCATAAACAAAATCATACCACTATGAAAAGTGAAAAAACCAAAGAAAGATTTGGCGGATTAACAAAGGAAGAACCGCTGGCATGTATTGACGACAACATCCTGATGCCCGACACGTGTGTTTTGGAATCGGTTGGTCCCTTTTCCGGTTATTATTGCGATATGGTATCCGGACAAAAGCCGCAGTATCTCTATCTCATCCTTGAAGAACCCTGCACATTTGAAACCATAACGCGGGCTACCCTGAAAGTTTGGGAGCTGTTCGGGCACCCGATTGATGTGGTTACAGGCAGGATAACACTTCTGAGCCAAACCGTTCAAATGCTCAGGGTCAGAGATTTGAGCAAGTACAACGACATTCTCTCAATCCAGCAGCACTACCGCGATCTGGGAATTCAGTTCAAACGGAAAACTAAGAAATTCACTGACGAATCCGGTATTATTCAGTTAGAGAAATTTTTCTATTTGGGTCCGTTGGGAAGTGATCTGTATGTTGACCAGTCGCAACCGCACCACGGCTATTTTCTGATCCCCCACATGATTGAATGGAAGGCTTTTAAGGAGTTAACCAAAACCGTAAAGTATGAAAAAAATCTGCTCTTTTTTGATGCGGCAACCGCCTATTTTTATGAAGGACAGAAAATTAAGGACATGGTCAGGATTTACCGGGAAAACCTTACGGTTGATATTTTAAAGGCGATACGCGACCGGTATCTGAAACTGATTGCAAAAGGGCGCTGGTGAGCTATCCCTTTTTTATGGTATATCTGTATTTATTGGTTTCCTGCAAGTCGAAACCCAGTTTTTGATACAATTTGTTGGCGGCAACGCGCGCCGGGCGCGAGGTAAGTTCCACATTTACCGCTCCGAATTTTTCTGCATAATCCAGTGCATGAAGCATCAATTGCCTGCCATAGCCCTTGCCCGCATGTTTCTCATCAACAACCACATCTTCAATCCACACCTTCATTCCGGTGGGCACAAAATATTTTGCAATGGTCAGCATTCCGGCAATTTCGCCGCTTTCTGTTTCAAGCAAAAAGAGATGGCTGTTTTCTGAGTTCAAAATCTGTTTGTAGTCAGCTTCCGACGGCAGTTTGACATGAGCGCCCAACCGGGGCAATAAGCTCAGCACAGCGTCATATTCTTCCCCGCGAAATGTTTTTATTTCCCTGATATTCATAAACTGTCAGTTTTTGTGATGATGCCGGGCAAAGATAGCCGATTTATGTCGAAAGTGGCATTTTGCTGAAAATACCGGAACAGAGCAGGTTAATTTTGAAAAAGTCATAACCACCCGATGATGCAAATATCGCTAAGGCGGCACAAGTTTTATAATTTGTGTCTTGCTGACGTAAAGCCTTGCTTTATGCCAGGTCAACAAACTGGAATATAACTTTATTCTTTTCTGTACCATGTGGCTGAAATTTAAAGAAATAAGGTCTTTTGCTTTTGCAAAGCAAGGCACGGTTTACAAAACTGCACCAGCGGGGAAATGCCGTTACCACGTCGTAAGGAAAAGAAGAAACGGAGGTATGCGCGACAGATGTAGAATCGAAACATCTTCGATTCATTCTCCTTTTTCAGCAACCTGAACTACTTTCTCAGTAGTAGTATAGGCTCCTAATATTCCGTAACCGCCTTGCATATTAGAGTAGATTTTAACCGGCTCTGAAAAAATATCGCCAATAGTGCCTGAAGCTAATTCTTGCGAACGTAAACTTCGATATAATTTTTCGGATAAAGAATGAATTTCCACTTTAACTCTCTGCCTGATATAATCGTAATGTGGAAAAATTGTAAAATCCTCCAAACGAATATATACATTTAATGTATATTCTTTGCCTTGAAACAAATCATCGGTAAAGATTCGATATAAATGTGGAACTTTACCTCCTTCTTCTGTTTCTGCAGGTTCATTGAAAAGCATTTCATCATCTATAAAAACCTCATGTAACGTCCAACTATCGTGCGGTTTTTGAATGGAAGGATGTACAATATCTGAATTTGATTTTGCAATTATCCGATAAAAATTCCGTTCAAGTGGACTGTCCTTGATTGTAACATACAATCGGAGATATTGATAATTGTCCTTCCAGAACCATGAATAATCAATATTTTTTATTTCAACGCTGTTACTTGGTATATAGTCGTGTCCCTTAACTGTTCCGTGTTGTGGGGTATGGGCCGAAAATTCAATTTTGTCACCGGCATTTAATTGAGATACAAATTTGTAGTAGGTGTGTACTCCGGCAATTGAATCCTGCCAAATTTGATTACATGCTCTCCCATTGATATATAAATGTATTTCGGGATTTTCAACAATACCCGCTTGCTGATTGGCAAAGGCAAAAACACTTTCGGATATTTTTATCCGATTCGTGTCTGATTTTGCATTAATCATTGAGTTGACCACCATTTTGGGAGGCAACTCTTTTCCGCTGAAGGAAATATCTTTTTCGCAACCGGATAATAAGATGATACTTAAAAATAAAATTAAGAGCAGACGGATTTTCATAATTTTAAAAATGATAGGAGAATGATAACGAAGGAATTATTGGAAACAGAGTAATTTGCTTTAAACTACGGGTATAAACATTTTCCCCTTTTGCATTTTTATGTAAATCTGTCTCGACGATTATTTTATAAGGGTTCATCCGGTTGTAGGCATTATAAACACCGATATTCAGCTGACAATAACTGTTCTTTTTCTTATGGAATGTATAGTTGATACCTAAATCGAGTCTGTGATAATCATCCATTTTATAATTATTTCTATGGTCTAATTCCATCAGGTCAATATGCCTGTCGGCTTCCGGAAGGTCAACGTGTACATTCGTCATCAGTGGTAAGGAGATTCTGGTGCCGGAATGGTATGTCCAGACAGCTGTAAAGTCAAATTTCTCGTTTATCTGATAATTCAGAGAAAGGTTTATAACATGGCGGTGGTCATATTTCGATGGAAACCATTCCCCGAAATTGATTTCTTCAAATCTATGTTCTGATTTCGACCATGTATAGGAAGCCGTTCCTGTAATATCTCCAGCTTTTTTCTCCAACGAAAATTCTATACCGTAACTTCGTCCATTTCCTGCTTCTACTTTATTTTCCCATCCTGAGGACACTCCGGTATAATTAACTCCATCCTTATACTCTATCAGATTATGCATCTTTTTATAGTATGATTCAACTGACAGTGAAAAAGCATTGGGTAATTCGCAGAACATGCCAAGCGAATATTGATTCGACTGCATCGGTTTGATTATACCGGTTGCAGGAACCCATAAATCGGTTTGCAATATGATGGAATTGCTTGAAAGCAGATGAACGTATTGCTGCATCATTGTATATCCGGCTTGTAACGATATTTTATCCGTTAAAAGGAAACGTGCTGACAAACGCGGGTCGAGGGCTTTATAGGATTTTTTATCGACATTGAACAGAGAAAAACGTAAACCCATATTTACCCTGATTTTTCTCGAAACATCCCAATCATCTTCAGCATAAAATGCCAATTCTTTGGAATAGATATGCCTGGGCGTATTGTTGCTCCTTTTTATCGTGTCGGCTTTTACGGAAACAGATATTACTTCGGGATTGAAATCGTGAAAAGTTAGTGCTGTTCCTAATTTAACTGTATGATCAGTTACAGGAAAGTATTCAAAATCGCCTGAAACAGAATAATCCTTGATGCCCGAAGAGAATGAAAAATTCTGTGTAGCCACTTCTTCTGCACTCCATTCTTCACCGATGGTATATTCATTTTCCGCATTCATTTTGTAAAAATATTGATTATAGGTAAGCGTAGTTCTGAAAAAAAGATTCGGGGTAAGTATCCTGCTTAGTTTGCTTGAAATAATTGTATTTCCCCAATCCCATTTCTCTATTGATTTATTATGGTTGGTTTCTAAGTTTCTTATTTCTGCCGATGTTTGTTCTAATTTATCGTTGCCATTGTAGGCACTTAGGTACACAAATGTTTTGTCATCAATTTTATGATGAATCTTTGTATTAAAATCATGAAAAAAGAAGTTTGCTGTGCTTTCGGAATCGTTGCTTTTATTTATCGCATTCATCAGTAAATCTAAATAAGTCCTTCGGAAGGAAAAAGTAAAGGATGTTCTGTCCATAATAATAGGTCCTTCCAGGTTGAACTTGACAGCCGGCAAACCTACGGAGGCAGAACCTGAAAGGCGTTCTTTATTACCATCTTTGGTCGTAATGTCAACAATGGACGAAAGACGTCCTCCAAATCGTGCGGGAAAATCCGACTTATATAAGGTAACTTTCTTCAACGCATCGGTATTAAAAACGGAAAGGAACCCAAAAATATGATTTGGATTGTAAATAGGAACACCGTCCAACAGTATCAAATTCTGGTCGGGACTACCACCACGTACAGATAAATCGCTTTTACCTTCTGATGTATTCTGTACGCCGGCTATGAATTGCAGGGATTTCATCAAGTCAGTTTCGCCAAGTAAAGCAGGTGTGTTTTTTATTTTAGAAACAGAAATATCCATTGCCCCTAACCGTAAATCTCTAAATTTAGTGCCGCCCTGCACAACAACTTCGGATAATTCATTTGTTATCGGTTTCAAATTAACAAGCATCATAGTATCCTTTGTTAATTCAAAGTCGATTGTTACTTTTTCATAACCTACGAAGGAATAAGTGATGACTTTTCGCCCCATAGACGCCGGCAAACTATAAAATCCATAGGAGTTGGTCACCGTGCCTTTATTGAGCGAAGGGAAAAATACGAAGCAGCCGATGAGACTTTCTCCCGTTAGTGCATCACGCACATATCCGCTGACGGTGAAAGATTGAGCTAACGCAGCGAATGATGATAATCCGAAGAGCAAGGCAAAAAGCAGAGAAGATTTCATTTATGATTTTTGATTTAAAAAGGATAGATGAAAATATAGCAAAAGGGTTGCGTTGGTTTTAAAAAAAGTCCGATTTTGGGAATAAATGCCGGAAACAACAGTCTGCCGAAAAGTTTTTAAGCCCATTTATAAAGTTTTCCCTAACGGGAGCACTTTATATTATATAGATTTTATTCTGGCGGCATAGTCGCCAGAATAAAATCCCCCCACCCCATGAGACAACGTCATTCCACACTTCGTGCGGAAACTCTTTCTTTTTCTTCAAACCTGCCTGTCTCGGTCAACTCGGGAACAGCATTGAATTGCTGGACAGAATAGACCACAGGTGAAAAGTATTTTTCATATTGAACTCTTTACAGAGTTCCGATGTGCCCGGTTTCGTTACCCCGGATTGCGCCTGCGGCTTATCCGGGGTTATCAATATTTTACTCCTACGGAGTTGGAGGGAATAGCCTCCTCCTTGCCTGCCTGCCGGCAGGGGGCAAGCGCAAGGCACGGTTTGCAAAACGAAGAAAAAGATTTGCTTTTCTAAAGTTTAATCCGGGTTAAAGAGTTCAGCCATCAGCAAAAGAGGCGCTGAAAATTTCAGCGCCTCTTGCTTTAATTATGAATTAAAACTATAAGCTTTTCTTGGCAAGATAAAAATCGACCATTTCCAAGTCACTTGCTTCTCGTTCAATCATGCCGTCAACAGTTTTTGGCGGCGGAACGATAACCTTATCGCCCGGCTGCCAGTCTAAAGGAAGGGCAACTTTATGTTCGTCAGAAATCTGCAATCCTTTCAAAACTCTCAGAATTTCATCCATGTTTCTGCCCACATTCAGCGGATAATACATAACCAATCTGATTTTTCCTTCCGGATCGATGAAGAAAACTGCGCGCACTGCTGCGGTTTCACTTTCATTGGGCTGCAACATACCGTAAAGCTTTGAAACTTTCATATCAATATCGGCAATAATCGGGAAATCGAATAAAACGCCGGTGTTTTTCTTCACGTTGCTTACCCAGGCAATGTGCGAATGAATACTGTCAATACTCAAACCAAGAAGTTTGGTATTCAACGCTCTGAACTCATCATGCCGCAGTGCAAATCCGCTCATCTCTGTGGTGCATACCGGAGTAAAATCAGCAGGATGCGAGAACAATACAACCCAGCTTCCTTTGTTGAATTCAGAAAACTGAAGAGGCCCGTATGAGGTATCGGCAAGAAAATCGGGAGCCTGATCGCCAATACGTGGCATTGAAGTAACTTGTAAATCTTCCATAATTTTTATTTTTAAAATTAATAATATTTTAAGTCTCTAATATAGACATAATTTTGAAATTAAGTTCATAATTATTTCTTAACTTCAATAGGTATTAACAATAAGTTCCAGGTAATGTTTATCTTTTTCTGTGCTTTTTTGATGGCCACAAAGTGCTCAGATAAATCAAAATAACGGAAAAAAGCACCACCAATGCACTGAGTATTAGCTTGTCTTTGATGTTCATCAGATATATCGCATGGGTATTTATTTTTTGCCAGTAGGTAACCGTCAACAGTACCATGAGGTTATTGAGAGCATGCCCCAGTATGGTTAACAAAATGTTATTGGTTCTGAGCATCAGCCATGCCAATAACACGCCCAAAACAAAAGTTGCCGGCATCTGCCAGGGATTCAGATGAAAAAGTGAAAACAGAACAGCCGAAACCAAAATGGCAGTTGTTGCCGAATAGTTTTTTCTAAGTCCGTGAAATACCAGTCCGCGAAAAATGAGTTCTTCAATAACGGGCGCAATAATTACAACTTTCATAAAAGCGCCCCACCAGCCGTAATCGCTTTCAAACACCTTGCTGAAAAGCTCCCAAAACCAGTAGGGAGCAGGAATTGCTTTCTCCACTGCAACATTCACCACTTCTAACAGATTGTGGGCGCCCCAGAAAAAAATAATCAACGGAATAATAATTAGCGGATTGAAAACTTTCAGCGGAAAAACTTCCGACAACGGCGCTTTTGCTTTTCGAAAACCATATATCAGAATAAACAGCGTGGAACCGGCGTTCAGCAGAATTTTCTTGAGCGGATTATACAAATACTCCGTATCTTTATAGTAATCAATCAGTGCCAGCGGAAAATCCACGACCGTCTGAATGAACAAATAGAGGATTATCAGGTGAACTGCCTGTAAAATCGTCGGATAATATAGCTGTTTGTATTGCTGCATGATTAAAAATTCAAGACAATATAAACATTTTTTTGTTCAGTTCAACTTCTTGTATGTTTGGAAATTTCAGCCGTTTTAAAAGAGAAGTAGCGTTGTGAGACATAACTGAAAATCACAACGATAATCGTAGTCAGCACTTTGGACAGAACAGCATCCAGTCCTGCATACTCCACAAAAAGTTTTAAAAAGATATAGTTTAACAGAATGGAGCTAAGAACAATCAATCCGTAGCGGAACAACTGCACCCGTCCACGAAGCTCTGATGCTGTGAATGTTACATATTTCGCAAGAATAAAACCGGTAGTGAATGTTATCGGGAAAACCAGCAGAAAAGCGGCAATATGAGGAGAAATTGCAACAAATCTCAAATGAAGAATCTGCTGTTTCAGCAGGTAAGTGTAAAAAATGAAGTAGAGAAAAATATCGAAAATCGTGTTTGCGCCACCGGTAACACCGTACCTGAAAACTTCAAGAGGTATTCTTCTTAAAAACGGAAAATAAAGGCTGTCAACAATCCGGATAATAATTATCCGGCAATTATGTAAAAATCTCCTCATCGGCTAAGAAATTTTCAGTTTCAGCGGCAAATAAACAACAATTTTCACACTTGGGGAGGTTTCCGCAACCGTTTTTTCAGGCTTTGCAGCTTTTTTCCTTCCAGACGTTTCAGCTTCGATGCTGCCGTGGGAAGCGTTTTTTTCCGCTTCCGGGGTTTTTCTATCGCTTTTTCAATCAGTTCAAAAAACCGCTCTTCCGCCAGTTTACGATTGCGCCACTGGCTACGCTCAGCAGATGAAGAGACAATCAGTTCGCCCCGCAAATTGATGCGATTTTTAAGTTTCAGTAAAATTAGCTGCTTCTGCTCATCGTTTAATGCTGTCGAATCCTGCACCAAAAAGCGCAGTTCTGCCTTTGTGCTTACCCTGTTCACATGCTGCCCGCCCGGACCGCCGGCGGGAGAAGCCGAAAACTGCGTTTCAGCTAAAAGTTGTGCTTTTATTTGTTCCGAAAGTCTCATAAATTCACTTTTCACAGGGAATAAATCAGTTATCCTGCAAAACTCCCTTCAATGACAGTTGAATCCGGTTCCGGGCAATGTCCACCTCTTTCACCCTCACCCTGATGTGCTCGTGCAGTTTCACAATTTCGTTAGGATCAGACACAAAGCGGTCTGCAAGCTCGGAGATATGAATCAGTCCCGACTGCTTTACGCCAATATCCACAAAAGCGCCAAATTTGGTGATGTTATTCACAATTCCGGGAAGTTCCATCCCCTCCTTCAAATCGTTAATTGAAAAAACATCGTCGGCAAACTCAAAAATCCTGATAGGGCGGCGCGGGTCACGCCCGGGCTTAAGCAGTTCATTCTTAATATCATTTAAAGTCGGAAGACCGACTTCGGGAGTTTCATATTTCGTAAAATCAATTTTTGACACCAACGCTTCATTATGAATCAACTCGCTGATTTCGCATTTAAGCTGTTTTGCAATTTTCTCGACAATATGGTAGGATTCCGGATGAACTGCCGAGTTGTCCAACGGATTTCCGGCATCGGGAATACGCAGAAATCCGGCAGACTGCTCAAAAGCTTTCGGTCCCATCCGTGCAACTTTTTTCAACTCTTCACGCGAAGCGAACATTCCGTTTTCCCTGCGGTAGTCCACAATATTCTGCGCCAGCTGCGGTCCCAGTCCTGAAATATGAGTCAGCAAATGGCTGCTGGCTGTGTTCACATTCACACCCACCGCATTCACGCTCAGCTCTACTACTGAAGTGAGGCTATTTTTCAATTTATTCTGATCTACATCATGCTGATATTGCCCGACTCCGATACTTTTCGGATCAATTTTCACCAGTTCAGCCAGCGGGTCCATAAGCCGGCGGCCAATCGAAATTGCTCCCCGCACGGTTACGTCATATTGCGGAAACTCCTGCCGGGCAATGGATGATGCCGAATAGACCGATGCACCGTCTTCATTCACCACATAAACCCGGATTTCGCGATTATAGCGAAGTTTTTTCACAAACGCTCCGGTTTCGCGACTTGCAGTTCCGTTTCCGATGGCAATGGCTTCAATCCGGTAGGTTTCCACAAGCGAAGTGAGCTTTTTTGCAGCCATCTTTCTATCTTCCTGCGGTTTGTGTGGATAGATGGTATCGTTATGCAGCAGATTTCCCTGCTCATCAAGGCACACTAATTTGCAACCGGTGCGGTAACCCGGATCAATGGCTAAAATTCTCTTGTGCCCGAGAGGCGGCGCCAACAGCAGTTGCCTCAGATTTCCGGCAAATACGGCAATGGCTTCATTATCGGCTTTCTCTTTTGAAAGTGCTGAAAATTCAGTTTCAATGGAGGGTTCAATCAGCCTTTTATAGCTGTCTTTCACCGCTTTCTCCACTTGCTCCGAACTTTCGTTGGCGCCTTTGACAAAGAAACGCATCAGATTTTCCAACGGCTTTGTTTCGTCCGGCTTAACCGAAACCCTGAGGAAGCCCTCCTTTTCGCCCCGGCGCATTGCCAACAAGCGGTGCGACGGGCATTTTGCCAAGGGTTCGCTCCACTCGAAATAGTCGCGGTATGTGGCTCCTTCCTCTTCCTTGTCCTTTACAACTTTTGCAGAAATGATGGCGCCACGTTCAAATTCACGCCGGACGATGCTTCTTGCCTTCTCATTTTCATTTATCCATTCGGCAATAATATCGCGCGCTCCGGAAAGCGCATCCTCAACACTTTCCACATCATCGTTCAGAAAATCAGCAGCACGCGAATCGGGGTCGCGCTCCGACTGCTTCATCAAAATTTTTGCAAGCGGCTCCAGTCCGCGTTCCCGCGCGATGGTTGCCCTTGTCCGGCGTTTGGGTTTGTAGGGCAGGTAGATATCTTCTAACTCCGCAGCATCATAGCAGTTTTCAATGCGAACTTTCAGTTCGGGCGTCAGTTTTTCCTGCTC
>CAYNOQ010000011.1:0-45698 GCA_964398855.1 uncultured Mariniphaga sp.
CCGCCTTGGCTTTAATCTCTTTCTGTTTCTTTTTCTGCTGATAAAGAAACTTTGAATAATCAATTATTCTGCAAACCGGCGGTTCGGCTTTCGGTGAAATCTCGACCAAGTCAAGTTCCAAATTTTCAGCCATTTGCAGCGCTTCCCTCAACGGATAAACTCCGGGATTTTCAATATTTTCGCCAACCACACGCACCTGTGGTGAAGTAATAAATCTGTTTATCCTGTGCTGTGGTCCCGAATCCCTTCTCCTGTACGGGTTCTGTGGTCCTCTTCCTTTAATTGCTATTGCTAAAACCTCCTATTATTTAGTTAGTTATAAATTCCTGATAATTGATTATTTACTTCTTTGGTAATCATTTCCGCAAATTCACTGATTTTTCTGCTCCCTTTATCTCCTTCTCCCTGGCGGCGGACGGAAACCGTTCCGTTTGTCTGTTCCTGTTCGCCAACAATCAGTAAATAAGGAACTTTTCTCAGCTCATTGTCGCGTATCTTTCTACCAATCTTTTCATTACGCTCGTCAACGAAAGTGCGAATATCGGAATTATTTAATAATTCTGAAATATTTTGAGCATATTCATTGTATTTTTCACTAATTGGTAAAACAACTGCCTGCTCGGGTGCAAGCCACAGCGGAAATTTGCCGGCAGTGTGCTCAATAAGCACAGCCACAAAACGTTCCATTGAGCCAAAAGGCGCCCGGTGAATCATTACCGGCCGGTGCCGATGATCATCGGCACCGATATATTCCAGATTGAAACGATCGGGCAGATTGTAGTCAACCTGAATGGTTCCCAACTGCCAGCTTCTTCCCAAAGCATCCTTAATCATAAAATCGAGCTTTGGTCCGTAAAAAGCAGCTTCTCCCATTTCAGTAACCGTTTTCAGCCCTTTTTCCTCACAAGCTTCAATAATTGCCTGCTCCGCTTTATCCCAGTTTTCGGACGTACCGATATATTTGCCGGGATTGTCGGGGTCGCGCAGAGAAATTTGTGCAGTGTAATCTTCAAATCCCAACGCTTTAAAAATGATGAAGATAATATCAATCACTTTTTTGAATTCGTCTTTCAGCTGATCGGGACGACAGAAAATGTGGGCATCATCCTGCGTAAAACCGCGCACACGGGTCAATCCGTGCAGCTCACCGCTCTGTTCATAACGGTAAACCGTTCCAAACTCTGCCATACGGATTGGTAAATCCTTATAGGAATGCGGCTTCGCCTTAAAAATTTCGCAGTGATGCGGGCAATTCATCGGTTTCAGCAGATACTCCTCGCCTTCGGCAGGCGTTGTGATAGGCTGAAATGAATCTTTGCCGTATTTTTCATAATGTCCCGACATTTTATAGAGCTTCACATCCCCGATATGTGGGGTGATTACCTGCTCATAACCATATCTTTTCTGTACTTTTTTCAGAAAATCCTCAAGCTGCATGCGCAGCTGAGTCCCTTTCGGAAGCCACAACGGAAGCCCCTGCCCCACTGCTTCGGAAAAGGTGAAAAGCTCCATCTCTTTTCCTATTTTCCGGTGATCACGTTTTTTTGCCTCCTCAATCATCACTAAATATTCATCCAGCATCTTCTGTTTCGGAAAAGTGACCCCGTAAACCCGCGTAAGCATTGGGTTATTTTCATTTCCGCGCCAGTATGCGCCGGCAATGGAAGTGAGCTTGATTGCCTTGATATAACCGGTGTCCGGCAGGTGCGGACCGCGGCACAAATCGGTAAAATTCCCCTGTTTGTATAAGGTGATCGTTCCGTCCTCCAGTTCGCTGATAAGCTCCTGTTTCAGCTCATCATCTTTTTCAGTGAACATCTCCATTGCATCCTTTTTGGAAATTTCCTCTCTGACAAAAGCATTTTTCTCACGCGCCAGCTCCAACATCTTTTTATCTATCTTTTCTAAGTCTTTTTCTGTGAGCTGCTGTCCGCCGGGCAAGGCGATATCGTAATAAAAGCCGCTGTCCACGGCAGGACCGATGCCGAACTTTGTTCCGGGATAGAAGTATTCGATGGCTTCAGCCATAAGGTGTGCCGATGAGTGCCAGAAAGTCTCCTTTCCTTCACGGTCATCCCACGTGTTAAGTTTTACTTTTGCGTTTTCTGCAATTTTTCGGGTTAAATCCCAAATTTCCCCGTTCACCGAAACCGACAAAACATCTTTTGCCAGACGCGGAGATATTGATTTTGCTATTTCCATCCCGGTTACCGGCGACGGATACTCTTTAACACTATTATCGGGAAGTGTAATTTTTATCATTCTGCTATGTTGTTTTTAAAGCGGTGCAAAGATAATGATTCAAAAGAAAATACAACGTGTGGAAAATAAGGAGTTTTCTGCCGGTTTCACTCCTCTTTTTTGGCTTCTTCCCAAATTTCATCCATTTCAGCCAAAGTCATGTCGTGAAGATTTTTTCCCTGCAAAAGTGTTCGCTCTTCCAGAAAATTAAATCTTTTGATAAATTTCAGGTTGGTGCGCTCAAGTGCAGCCTCGGGGTCAACGCTATACAAACGGGCAGCATTCACCATTGCAAAAAACAAGTCGCCAAATTCAGCTTCCACATTGTCCACATTGTTTTTTTCAATTTCGACATTCAGCTCATTCATCTCTTCATTCACCTTTTCCCAAACCTGCTCTCTGTATTCCCAGTCGAACCCCACCCCACTTGCTTTTTCCTGAATCCGGTTGGCTTTCACCAACGCCGGCAAAGCGGCGGGAACTCCTTCCAGAACACGTCTGTTTCCGCCCTTCTCTTTCAGTTTAAGCTCCTCCCAGTTCTCTTCAACTTTTTTTGAAGAACCGGCAACATCCACATCTCCAAACACATGCGGATGACGAAAAATGAGTTTTTGGTTTATACCTTCCAGCACGTCAGCCAGATCGAACGCACCTTTTTCAGAACCGATTTTTGCATAAAATACAATGTGAAGCATCAAATCTCCAAGCTCTTTTTTGATTCCCTGCAAGTCATTTTTCAAAATGGCATCAGCCAGCTCGTAAGTTTCCTCAATGGTCAGTTTTCTGAGCGATTCCAGGGTTTGCTCCCTGTCCCACGGGCATTTTTCACGCAACTCGTCCATGATTTCGACCAGATGCGTAAATGCCTTTATTTTTCTTTCCATCACGTAAAATAATTTCAACGAAAGTAACCATTCTGTAAAACTTACACCGGATTTTATCTGTTTAATTTCTGAGAATTAAAATTGGATTTATTTTGTAATTTTGAACAGATATTCACAAATTATATTAACTGAGATTGGAGAAACAAATTCATTTGGAAGGAATTGATCCGCTGGAATTTTTTGGGTTTAACAATATAAAAATGAATCTGATAGAATCATTTTTTCCCAGAATTAAAATTACAACCCGCGGTAATCTGATGCACATCAAAGGCGAAGAAAACGAGCTTAAAACGTTTGAGAAAAAATTTGCAGGTCTTTTGGACCACTATTACCAGTTTAACAATATTTCCGAAGACATGATTGTGCAGATCCTGGAAACCGGTATTTCCGTCATGCAGGAAGACGGCACAATGGACAAAGACATCATCGTTTTTGGGAACAGCGGCAAGCCGGTTCGGGCACGAACTCCCAACCAGCGCGTACTGGTTGAAGAAAGTGTTAAAAATGACCTTCTTTTTGCAATAGGTCCGGCAGGAACGGGGAAAACCTATACTGCTATCGCATTAGCTGTGAGGGCACTGAAAAACAAGGAGATAAAAAAAATCATTCTGAGCCGTCCGGCAGTTGAAGCCGGTGAAAATCTGGGATTTTTGCCCGGCGACCTGAAGGAAAAAATCGATCCCTATCTCCAACCGCTCTATGATGCGCTTTTAGATATGATTCCGCCCAGAAAACTGGAAGATTTCATACGTGACGGAACCATCGAAATTGCCCCGTTGGCTTTTATGCGCGGACGCACGCTCAGCAATGCCTTTGTTGTATTGGACGAAGCACAGAACTCCACCATAAATCAGCTGAGAATGTTTTTGACCCGCATGGGGCTGAACGCAAAATTTATCATCACCGGCGACATCACCCAGATTGACCTGCCACGGCGAAGCAATTCGGGATTGATTTTCGCCATGAAACTGCTGCAGGACATCAAATCCATCTCCATCATCCGGTTTAACACCAATGACATTGTGCGTCACCGTTTAGTGCGGGAAATTGTGGACGCCTACCAAAATTATTACGACGAACTGGCAGAAAAAAAAGAGGAAAACATTGACAATAAGAAAAATTCAGAGAATTAAAATTTACAAATATGAGCAATGCATTAATAAAAACAGATTTTCATTTTCCGGGACAAAGAAATGTATATCATGGCAAAGTGCGTGATGTTTACAACATTGACAATCACCTGCTTGTGATGATTGCCACTGACCGCATTTCAGCTTTTGACGTGGTACTCCCGGAAGGAATTCCCTATAAAGGACAGGTACTTAACCAGATAGCAGAACAGTTTCTGGACGCCACTGCCGATATTGTTCCCAACTGGAAAATTGCATCTCCCGACCCCAGCGTAACCATCGGGCACTTGTGTGAACCTTTTCAGGTGGAAATGGTAATCCGCGGTTATCTTACTGGTCACGCCTGGCGGGAATACAGATCGGAAAAGCGCACTTTGTGCGGTGTCCCGCTTCCGGAAGGGATGAAGGAAAATCAGAAATTTCCCGAACCAATCATCACTCCCACCACAAAAGCACACGAAGGGCATGACGAAGATATTTCAAGAGAAGAGATTATTGCGCAGGGATTAGTCAGCCGGGAAGAGTATGAAATACTGGAAGATTATACCCGCAAACTGTTTCAGCGCGGAACGGAGATGGCTGCCCAAAAAGGGCTTATCCTTGTGGACACGAAATATGAGTTTGGCAAAAAAGATGGAAAAATCTATTTGATTGATGAGATTCACACCCCGGATTCATCGCGCTATTTTTATGCGGAAGGCTACGAACAGCGGCTTGCGGCAGACGAACCACAAAAACAGCTTTCCAAGGAGTTTGTACGTCAATGGCTGATTGCCAACGGCTTTCAGGGGAAGGAAGGACAATCGGTTCCCGAAATGTCCGGCGAGTTTGTGAATTCGGTTTCAGACCGCTACATCGAACTCTATGAGAACATTACCGGCAGCAATTTTGAAAAGTCGAACACTTCAAAAATCAAGCAGCGTATTGAAATTGCCGTGAATGAGTTTTTGGCGAATCCGATCTGATGTTTTGCTTTCAGCAGAAAAGCTCTCTTCACAAATAATTATAATGATGCAGAACAGAAGCCATAATCAGCACGGTTGCCGAAAGCACGGTAAATACCAGAAAAATTATTCCTGATTGCGGTGATGTCAGTTTTACCTTTTTTAACCACGATTTACCAGGCGAAAGGAATCGCTTTTCCACCAAAAGCATGAGTGCATAGGTGCCGGTTCCAATGAGCCAGCCCAAAAGAGCGCCTCCCAAAATGTCAAGCGGATAGTGAACTCCCGAATAGATTCGTGAGTAGCAGAAAATTATTGACCAGAACAGAAACAGGAGGTTAAAACTGCGGTTTTTAAAAAGTCTTGTCAGAAAAGCGAACAGTGCAAAGGAGTTTGCCGCGTGCGAAGAGACAAATCCGTAAAATCCTCCTTTTCGTAAAACGTTATGTACAATATGTTCAATCTCTGGATTATAAACAGGTCTCAACCGCTGAATGGTCTCTTTCAGCAGTACGGAAATCTGATCGGAAAGCAAAATGGTGAGTGCAACGAACAGGAGCACCAGCCACCGCCTGCCTTTGTGGTTCTTCAAAATAAAATAGATAATGGCAGCAAAAAAGGGGAACCAGGTCTCTTTTCGGGTTATCATAAGCATGACGGTATCCCAAAAATCACTGTGGAGACTGTTCAGGCTTAAAAACAGCTCCGTGTCAAATTCCAGTATCTTTTGAAAAAAAGCCATTATTCATTCAATATTTGCCAGATTTTATCTTTTAATTGAAGAATATTCAAACCGGTTTGTGATGAAAAGAAGATATGCGGAATGCCTTTCAGTTCCCTGCTAATCTCCTTCATCAGCTCCTCATCTAACAGATCGGCTTTGCTTACAGCTAAAAACCGCTGTTTATCAAGCAGCTCAGGATTATATTTTCCCAGCTCGCTCAAAAGAATCCTGTATTCGTTCAGGTGGTTGGCGCTGTCTGCGGGAACGATAAACAGCAACGCAGGATTGCGTTCGATGTGCCTGAGAAATCTCAGTCCAAGCCCTTTTCCTTCATGTGCACCTTCAATAATTCCGGGAATATCCGCCATTACGAATGATTTATCTTCGCGATATTCAACGATTCCCAGATTGGGAGCAAGTGTTGTAAAAGGGTAATCGGCTATTTTCGGTTTTGCGGCAGACACCACCGACAGCAGTGTTGATTTTCCGGCGCTTGGAAATCCCACCAGCCCGACATCTGCCAATATTTTCAACTCCAATATTTTCCAGCCCTCTTCGCCTTTTTCGCCGGGCTGGGCGTAGCGCGGCGTCTGGTTCACCGATGATTTGAAATGAACATTCCCCAATCCTCCGCGACCTCCGCGCATCAGTATTTTCTGCTCATCATGTTCGGTGATTTCAAAAATCTGCTCACCGGTTTCATCGTCTCGCGCAATGGTACCTAACGGCACTTCAATAATGACATCTTTTCCGTCGGCGCCGCTCTTTTTCTGTGCGCTGCCCTGAATGCCGTTTTCTGCCAGAATGTGTTTTTGGTATTTCAAGTGAAGAAGTGTCCATTTGTTCCGGTTGCCTTTCAGGATAACATGCCCTCCCCTTCCTCCGTCTCCGCCATCAGGACCGCCTTTGGGTACAAATTTTTCGCGGCGCAAATGGGCAGAGCCGGCTCCTCCGTTTCCGGATTTGCAAAAGATTTTTACATAATCAATAAAATTGGTATCTGACATACTTACCCTTTCTCCCTGTTTTTTCGGAATCAGCCCGGCAAAACTTCAGAGCTTGAAAGTTTTTCGACAACTGCTTTCAGCCGGTCGGCAATTTCCCTGATGGTTCCCTTTCCATTGATTCCGTAGTGTTTTCCCTGCTTTTTATAGTATTCGATGAGCGGAAGGGTTTTTTCGTTATAAACATTAATCCGGTACTCAATAACAGACTGTTCCTGATCATCGGCTCGTCCGTATTTCATCCCCCTGCCGATCAGGCGACGGACAAGCTCATGCTTTTCCACTTCAAGACTCAGCATTCCCGAGACCGGCATACAGTTTTTACAGAGCAATTCATCCAATGCTTCTGCCTGTGCAACCGTGCGTGGAAAACCGTCAAACACAAATCCCCTCACATCCCGGCAGGAATCCAACTTGTTTTTAATGACATCAATCACAAGGTGATCGGGCACCAGATTGCCTTTATCCATGAACTTTTTGGCTTCATTGCCAAGCTCAGTGCCGTTCATAATCTCTTCCCGCAGAAGCTCTCCGGTTGAAATGTGAATCAACCCGAACGTTTCAATCAGCAGTTCAGCCTGAGTGCCTTTTCCTGCTCCGGGCGCACCGAATAATATCAGATTTAACATGAGTTATTTTTTATCCATTAATTACTGAATAAATATCAGTAAAGTTACGACCATGTCCGTTATAATCCAAGCCGTAACCTAAAATAAAATCATTTGGAATTTCCATTCCGACGTAGTCAAGATGAACTTTTTCCTTTAGCGAATCCGGCTTTAGCAGCAGCGAAGCAAACAGCACCTGAAGCGGATTGAGTTTTTGCAAAGTTTCATTGATGCTGGAAATGGTCAGTCCGCTATCCACAATATCTTCAAGAACAATAACTGTGCGTCCTTCAATATTTTCATTCAATCCGATGAGCTGTTTCACCTGTCCGGATGTTCTATCTCCCTGATAAGAAGCAAGTTTTACAAAAGAGATTTCCGCTTCATTCAGATTAATTCGCTTAAAAAGTTCGGTAGCAAACATAAAAGCGCCGTTTAAAATACAGATGAACAACGGGTTCTTACCGGCAAGGTCAGCATTCATCTTTTCAGCCATTTTTTCAACAACAGCGGTAATCTGTTCGTAGGAGATATAAAGGCGAAAAGTTTTATCGTGAATTTTTATTTGCTTCATCAACGGGTTTTTATTTTAAAAGGTGCTTTTTATGCGTTATTTTCGTCAGAAAATTGTTTTTTTGGCAAATTAACAAAACAAAATGGTTAACAGGAAATATAAAATTATAAAAAATGAAATCTAAAGTAAGTATTATCATGGGCAGCACATCCGACCTGGATGTGATGGCAAAAGCAGCCCGGATTCTGGATGAATTTGAAGTCCCTTTTGAGATGAATGCACTGTCGGCACACCGCACTCCCGAAGAGGTGGAAAAGTTTGCAAAAAATGCCAAAGCACGCGGAATCAAGGTGATAATTGCCGGCGCCGGAATGGCTGCTCACCTGCCCGGTGTAATTGCCGCCATGACTCCGCTGCCGGTTATCGGCGTGCCCATCAAAGCAACGCTTGAAGGCTTTGATTCCATTTTTTCCATTTTGCAGATGCCCCCCGGAATTCCGGTTGCCACTGTTGCCGTTGACGGCGCAATGAATGCAGCAATTCTTGCTGCACAAATGATTGCCACCGGAGACGAAGACCTGATGAAAAAGATTATTGAATACAAAGAGAATCTGAAACAGAAAATCGTAAAAGCGAACAGTGAGCTTTCTGAAGTGAAATACCGGTTCAAAACAAACTGATTTTTACCCGCCCCAGTCAGACAAAATGAAACAAAGCCGACACATAACCGGATTTTCAAAGCTTTTTATCGCAATTCTTCTGCTGGGCATTGCAAAGTTTTCCTATGCCATTGAAAATCATCGTGCCGGAGCGCGCTCATCTGCGCTTTCTCACGCTTCCGTCTCCTTTTCCGATCTGTGGGCAACATTCCACAATCAGGCGGGAATTGCCGGTATTGATGCGGTTTCAGCCGGATTTTTTTACGAATCGAAATTCGGTATCGATCTCCTTTCGCTTTCTGCCGGCTCGATTGTACTTCCTTTGAGAAACGGCGCATTTGGACTAAGCTTTTTTCAATTTGGAAAAAAGACGTACAAGGAAAACAAAGTGGGAGTCGCTTATGCACTTAACTTTTCAGAAAAGTGGAGCGCCGGTATTCAGATGGATTACTTTGCCGGCATTTTTCCTGAAAACGAACGCTACCGGGGATTTGCAACATTTGAAACGGGAGTGATTTTCCGTCCGTCAGAAAAATTGCATTTGGGTGCGCACCTGTTCAATCCAGTGAAGGGCGGAATCGAATCACCTGCCGGAAAACAGGAAATGCCCGTTAGTTTGCGCATCGGCGGGCATTACCGTTTTGGAGAAATGGTATTGGTTGCTTTTGAAGCTGAAAAAGATAACCAAAACCCTGCGCTTTTGAAAGCGGGTATTGAATTTCTTCCGGCAGAAAACCTGTTTCTGCGCATTGGCACTTCCGGTAAGCCGTTCAAATACACCGCCGGTTTTGGCTACAAAACAGGAAAAATTTCAGCTGATATCGGATTTGGATATCACGCAAATTTAGGACTTACACCTTCCGTTTCCGTTCAAATTCAACGCTGATGAAACGCTTTTTCAAATATGCCGCTGTTATTTTGCCGGTGCTTTTTCCGAAAATAGCATTCCCGCAAAATGAAGAAGCTGAAACTCAGATTGAAGCAATAATTGAATCCATAATCGAAGAGTTGGGCGAAGAAGCAGACGCTGCCCTGATTATCGAAGATATTGAAGAGTTTGCCGCAAATCCACTGAATATCAACACCGCTACCCGCGAGCAGCTGTCAAGGCTGCATCTTTTGGATGATATTCAAATTCAAAAACTTTTGGAATATCTGAAAACATTTGGTCCGGCAATCACGGTTTATGAATTGAACACCATAGACGGCTTTACCCCGGAACTTTTAATGAAAATGGAGCCTTTTATCCGGTTTGGTGAAACAGAAAAAAGGGTGCAAACAGTAGGTGAAATGTTAAAATATGGGCGCCATGAGCTGATGCTGCGCACGCTGGGAACAGTTCAAAAAGCGCGCGGATATAAAGAAAAAGATGACGGCACAACGCACTATGAAGGAAATCGCCTCAGATATTACACGCGATACAGATACCAGTCGGGCGATAATATCTCGGCAGGAATTACGGCAGAAAAAGACCCGGGAGAAACATTTTTCTCAGGTTCCAATAAATACGGTTTCGACTTCTATTCGGCTCATTTGAGTTTCAAGGTGAGTCCGGTGCTGGAAAAAATCACTGTCGGTGATTTTGTGGTGCGGAGCGGTCAGGGGCTTGTGTTGTGGCAGGGCTATTCATTCAACAAATCACTGAACACATTGAATATTTCCAAAACAAATCAGGGTGTCAGACCCTACACTTCCGTTGATGAAAATCAGTTCTTCAGAGGCATTTCCACTACCTTAAAACTTGGGGAAGTGCGCTTGAATCTGTTCTATTCTCAAAAAGACCGGGACGGAAATCTGGCTTTTTCCGATACGCTTGGAAACTATTTCACCAGCCTGCAAACTTCCGGATACCATCGCACTGCAAGTGAAATTGAAGATAAAAACAGTGTGAATGATCTGAATATGGGAGCAGTTGTTTCATGGCAGTTCCAAAATTTCAAGGTTGGCGCAACTTTACTATACCGGCAATTCAACATGCCATTTATTCGGAGCAATCAGCTTTACAATCAATTCCGTTTCTCAGGAAAAACGAATCATGCGACCGGTCTCGATTACCTTTTCAGCAAAGGAAAATATCAGCTGTTTGGTGAAGCTTCCGTTTCAAAATCGGGCGGCAAAGCGGTTTTGCAGGGTGTAACCGCACACCTGCATGACCAGATACAGCTTTCGTCGTTGTTTCGCCATTTTGACAAAGATTATCAGGCTATGTGGGCAAATCCTTTTGCAGAAGGGAGTTCGGCAGCCAATGAAACCGGGCTTTATTTCGGCACGCGCATTTTACCCGTAAAATTTGTAACGGTTTCTGCCTATTCCGACATGTATCGCTCGGAGTGGATCAACTTCACCACAATTGGACCTTCGCGGGGATGGGATATTTTTGCACAGGCTGATTTCCGCCCCTCACGAAAGGTTAATTTCTATTTCAGATACAAAAACGAAGAGAAAGAGCAGAAATTCAAAATCGGGGAAAAGTATGAAGACCATCCGGAGCAGTTCAGAAAATCAAGAATTCATTTTCAGCATAACATCTCAAAAGCGTTAACATTGAGAACCCGGGCAGAGCACGTTTTTTACAAAGGATTGGCAAAAGAAAACGGCTGGATGATTTTTCAGGATGTTCAGCTTTCGCCCAAAAATATTCCGCTCAACCTTTCGGCGCGCATCGCATGGTTTAACACCGAAAGCTACAACTCCAGGATTTATGCCTATGAAAATGATTTGCTTTACACATTTTCTGTTCCTGCGTTTTTTGGCAAGGGATTGCGCAACTATTTGAATTTAAAGTATAAGATTTCAGAAAAAAGTGAAATCTGGTTCAAAATGGCAAACACCTGGCAAAGTGGCGCAGAATCAATCAGTTCGGGCTATAATGAGATAACCGGACCGCACAAAACAGAGGTAAAGTTTCAGCTGAGGTTGAAAATGTGATTCTGAATTTGTTACTTTGTCGCGCTACAAAAACGATTTTGACATGGAATTTAATTTCGATGACATTCGTCCATACACCGACGAAGAGGTAAATGAAAAAATTAAAATGGTGGTTGATGACCCCGTTTTTGACCGGGTGCTCAGGTATCTCTACAAAGCCCAGCCAAAAATTGAGATGGTCAAAAAACAGCTGAAAACAATCCGTACCATTGAAGAGTTGCAGGGAACTTTCATTTACGACCTGTTGCGCTGGATTATCAACAAAACTTCCGATGGCCTCTCCTGCACAGGCATTGAGAAATTGGACAAAACCAAACCTTATCTTTTTATTTCTAACCACCGCGATATTATTTTGGATGCAGCCCTGCTCAATTATCTCATTTTTGAAAAGGGAATGAATACCACACAGATTGCCATCGGAAATAATCTTCTGCTTTACGAGTGGATTGAGCATACCGTAAAGCTGAACCGCTCTTTTGTCATCAAAAGGAACCTTCCGCCGCGTGAATTGCTGAACGCTTCACAAAAAGTGTCGTCTTTTATTCGGAAATCCATCACGGAGGACAACCTTTCGATTTGGATTGCACAGCGCGAGGGGCGCACGAAAGACGGAGCAGACAAAACACAGGAAAGCGTACTTAAAATGCTGAATATGAGTAACGGCAAAGACTTTTCCGAAGGATTTAACGAACTGAATATTGTGCCGGTTTCCATCTCTTATGAAATTGAACCATGCGGACTGGCAAAAATGAAAGAGCTTATAAAAAAGGAGCGGTACGGACAAACCAAAACCAGCAAAGATGATTTAAAAAGCATGTCAATGGGCATGTTTAATCCCAAAGGAAGAATGCGTTTTTCGTTTGGCGAGCAGATAAATGTCAGCAAACAGGATATCAGTGAGCAAAACAACCACAGAGTCAGGAAGCTTGCAGAGGAGATTGACAGACAGATTTATGCAAATTTCAAACTGTGGCCCAACAACTTCATCGCCTATGATATGCTTATGTCCGAGCCAAAATTTAAGCATAAATATTCATCCGAAGAAAAAAGAAACTTTAAAACCATGCTTGAACAGGCGATGATTTTCATCGACTTTCCCATCACCGACATTCAGGAAAGGTTTTTGAAAATTTATGCCAATCCCGTGGTTAACAAAATGAACACCGTGAATTTATGATGAATCAGCCTGTTATCATCTGGGACTGGAACGGCACGCTGCTCAACGATCTCTCTGTATCCATTGCCTCCATCAATGAAGTGCTTCAAAAGCGCATGTTGCCCCGACTGACTCCCAAAACTTACAGGGATATTTTCACCTTCCCGGTGAGAGATTATTATGAAGCAGCCGGTTTTGATTTTAGTAACGAAGATTTTGAAATACCGGCAATGGAGTTTATCAACTCGTATAAAAGCAAGGTTAAAGAGTGTACGCTTCACAAGGGTTCAGTTGAAGTGCTCAGCCTTTACAAGAAGATAAATGCAAAGCAATATGTTTTGTCGGCAATGGAGCAGGAAATGTTAGAAAAAACATTGCGGCACAACAGGATTTTTCACTTTTTTGAAGGTGTGGCGGGATTAGACGACCACTATGCCGTTTCAAAAGCAGAACGCGGAGAACAGCTTATCAGTCAGTTCGGTATCAGGCGGAAAGGTGCGCTGTTGATTGGCGACACCATTCACGATTTTGAAGTGGCTCAAAAGTTGGGAATAAACTGTTTTTTGATCGCTAACGGGCATCAATCCAAAAAGAGACTTAAAAAAACAGGCGTACCGGTGTTTGAAAATCTTCAGGAGTTGATACTGCCACTCAGCATTTTACTGAACAAATCAGTTTTAAAAGATTGGTGAAATCCCAGGTTTATTTTCAGAAAATATCTCTTTTCTTAATGTCGCGGACAAAGAGTTGTAGGTTTGTTTTTCCGCGATATTCATTTTCGGTGATGGAGTAACAAACATCAAAGGGCAAACCCGAAGTAATCAGGTCAAACTTATCGGACTGTCCGAATGCTATTCCTGAAAAAATACCGGAATTCACATCCGGCTCCACGAGGTCCAGTTTCAGGTGTTCCTGATTTTTCCCCACCAGTTTACTTGTGCCGGCATCAAACACATCTTCAGTTACAAAAACAGGCGTCAGGTTGTGGGGACCGAACGGTGCAAACTGCTTTAATATCCGGTAAAAACGAGGAGTAATCTCGCTCAGCGTAATTTTGGCATCCACTTCAATGGTCTGCATCTGCGAGGCATCATCCAACTGACTGGTAACAATATCTTCAAACCTTCTCCTGAATTCAGGAATATTTTCGATTTTGAGTGTCAGTCCGGCAGCATACATATGCCCGCCGTAGGATTCTAACAAATCACTGCATCTGCCGATGGCTTCATATAAATCGAAATCCCTGATTGAGCGCGCTGATCCGGTTGCCATTCCGTTGGACTCGGTTAAAATAATCGTAGGACGGTAAAAATGCTCTGTTACGCGCGAAGCAACAATTCCGACTACCCCCTTGTGCCAGTCGCGGTTATACAAAACCGTACTGTTCATATTTTTCAGTTCCGGGTCATTTTCAATCATATAGAGCGCATCCAAAGTGATGTCGCGGTCAAGGGTTTTTCGAATTTCATTAAAAGAGTCAATCTCTTCGCCAAGAATATCCGACTTGTCTTCATCAATAGAAATCAGAATTTGAACTGATTTTTTTCCGTGCTCAATTCGTCCGGAAGCATTCAGCCGCGGTCCAATTTTAAAGACTATATCGTTGATGGTTATTTCACTTCCGGTAATGCCGGCAAGATTAATAATGGTTTGCAATCCCATTCCCGGATTGGAATTCAGCTTTTTCAAACCGTAATATGCCAGTACCCGGTTTTCACCGGTGATGGGAACAATATCGGAAGCGATACTCACCACAACCAAATCCAGCAAATCGTAGATTTCCTCGGGATCAATGTTGTTTTTCAGACAGTAACCCTGCAACAGCTTGAACCCCACTCCACAGCCGGAAAGCTCCTTATAGGGATAATTGCAATCGGACTGTTTGGGATCGAGAACTGCCACTGCCGGCGGAACTTCGTCATCGGGATTATGGTGGTCGCAAATGATAAAATCAAGCCCGCGGTCGCGCGCATCCGCAATTTTTTCCACTGCCTTAATTCCGCAATCCAGAGCGATTACAAGTGAAAATTCATTTTCAACAGCATAATCAATGCTTTTTGGTGAAATCCCATAACCTTCACTGTATCTGTCGGGTATATAATATTCGATATGATCAAACCGCTCTCTCAAAAAGGTGTAAACCATGGCAACAGATGTTGTTCCGTCCACATCATAATCTCCGTAAATCATCACTTTTTCCTGATTGGCAATTGCCTGTTCAAGGCGCTCAACCGCCTTGTCCATGTCTTTCATCAGAAAAGGGTCGTGCAGATCGCTCAACCGCGGACGAAAAAAAGCTTTCGCTTCATTAAACGTGGTAATCCCACGCTGCACTAACAGTCGTGCCAGTGTCATGCTGACATTCAGCGCCACGGAAAGATGCTTTATTTCAATCGGATCGCCCTGCTTTTTTAACTCCCAGTTTTTTTCCATCAATGTTGATTTTCCCCTTTGTAACCCACAAAGATAGCAATTGCATCTGATTTATGCACGGCATTTATTTTCAGAGAAAGATGTAAAATTTGTTATCTGGCTTAGTTTTAAAAATATATTTCCCACTAAGACCTGCTTTCCAGAAGGCAGACATAAAAGCACAAAAGTTCACCGGATATGGACGGTGTGCAGACACAATATGATAAACAAACAACACAAGTTACTATCCAGCGCTTAATCATTCGAGCGCTTAAATCATGCAGAATGACATCAGATATCTTATAAACTGCTGAATAAAACAAACTAAATTTGATGTAAGACTCCCCCTACTCTTTCTTTTCAATTCGCCTGAAAAAACCAAAAAGTATAATTTCGCCGTTAAATTCTTTTTTCAACAAGCGCAAATTATCTTTTTCAATGGCAAACTGCAACTCCTGATTTTGGCGAAAATCATCGAAATGAAGGAGAGTTATGAAATTTCGTGAGAGGCTCCAGCGGTCAAACCCACTGTTTATCAACAACCCGGAAGGAAAATTGGTCTGTTGCCTGAATTTCCCGTTTTCCAAAAACTCAATCTCCCAAAATCGTTTTTCCTGCTTCAGCTCCTGTTCCTGCTGATGAATCAACTCTCCGTTTTTTTCGGTGTAGTATTCAAACAGATACCATTTCCCGGGTAGTTTTTTTGACGGACGCACAAAAATTTCAACAGATTTTAATTTTTGAAGAAATGATTTATATCCAAGCTTTGCTCTCATACTGTTTTAAAACAACCATTCGACTCATTGTGTTTCGGTTTGTTTAACCGAAGTGAAAATTAATTGAGCACAAAGAAAAAAAGCAGGAATCTGTTCTGCTCCTGCTTTTTCACCCTAACTAACTTTGCAAACTATGAAAAAAATCACTTTTAATCTCTATGAAGATGTAAAAATACCATTTAATTGTGTTAACAGCCTGCAACGAAAGTTAATGAATGTTAATAGTTAATAATCAAACGATAAACAAATAATTAAACTACAGGAATTAAAAGAGTTTTTATTCATTTTTAGCCGATTTAATGAAAAAATAAGTATAATTTAGCAAACCAAAAATTAATGAAGATTTCTTTTTACTAAAATTATAAAATTTCATTATTTATGACAAAACATGTTTATACTTTTGGAGCCGGACAAGCTGAGGGTAAGGCTGACATGAAGAATCTGCTGGGTGGCAAAGGCGCAAACCTTGCAGAAATGAACCTTATCGGAGTACCGGTTCCTCCCGGATTTACCATCACCACCGAAGTGTGCACCATGTACAATTCAATTGGCAGGGAAAAAACATTTGAGCTGATTAAGCCCGAAGTTGAAGCCGCAGTTGCATTGGTTGAAAAGCTCACCGAAACCGGATTTGGTGATAACGAAAATCCCTGTTTGCTCTCTGTACGTTCGGGAGCACGCGCTTCCATGCCGGGCATGATGGATACCGTACTAAATCTTGGAATGAATGACGTTACCGTTGAAAGTCTTTCAAAAAAGACAGGAAATCCCCGCTTTGCATGGGACTCATACAGACGTTTTGTTCAGATGTATGGCGATGTTGTAATGGAGATGAAACCCAAAAACAAGGAAGAACGTGATCCGTTTGAAGTAATTATTGACGAATTGAAACACGAAAAAGGCGTTGAGCTTGATACTGACCTCAACACTGAAGACCTTCAGGAATTGGTTAAAAGATTTAAAGCTGCCGTTAGAAAATCGACCGGCAAAGATTTTCCGGTTGATCCGTGGGAGCAGCTCTGGGGTTCAATAGCAGCTGTTTTCAACAGTTGGAACAATCCGCGTGCAGCCTACTACCGCCGTCTTGAACAAATTCCGGACGAATGGGGAACAGCGGTGAATGTTCAGGCAATGGTTTACGGAAACATGGGTGATTCTTCGGGTACGGGCGTAGCTTTCACACGAGACGCAGCAACCGGTGAAAATGTTTTTAATGGTGAATACCTGATCAACGCACAGGGTGAAGACGTGGTTGCCGGAATTCGCACACCATTGGAAATTACGCTGTCAGGCTCAAAGAAATGGGCAGAATTACAGGGAGTTAGTGAAGAAGAGCGTGCTGCTCAATTCCCCTCATTAGAAGAAGCCATGCCGGAAATTTATAAGCAACTGAATGAAACCCAGCAAAGATTAGAAGATCATTATAAAGATATGCAGGACCTGGAATTTACCATTCAGGAAGGTAAATTATGGTTGTTGCAGACCCGCAACGGAAAGCGCACCGGTGCCGCAATGGTAAAAATAGCCGTTGACCTGATGGAACAGGGTGCCATTGACGATAAAACTGCACTGAACCGTATTGATGCCAACAAGCTGGACGAACTGCTGCATCCGATTTTTGATGTTTCCGCATTAAAAAATGCAGAAGAAATTGCGCGCGGACTGCCTGCTTCTCCCGGTGCCGCAACCGGACAGGTTGTATTTTTTGCCGATGAAGCAGCCAAATATCCACAATCCATTTTAGTGCGCGTGGAAACTTCTCCCGAAGACCTTGAAGGGATGCACATTGCAAAGGGAATTCTGACTGCCCGCGGCGGAATGACTTCCCATGCGGCTGTTGTGGCAAGAGGGATGGGCAAATGTTGTGTTTCCGGAGCCGGCTCCGTGAAAATTAACTACAAAACCCGCGTGATGAATGTTGACGGGAAAGAGATTAAGGAAGGCGACTGGATTTCATTGGATGGCTCCACCGGAAAAGTTTATGAAGGAAAGATTTCCACCAAAGACCCGGAAATGAGCGGTGATTTTGCAAAAATCATGGATCTTGCCGAAAAATATACCCGCATGAATGTCCGCACAAACGCCGACTCTCCCAATGATGCAACTGTTGCGCGCCAATTTGGGGCAAAAGGTATCGGGCTCTGCCGCACAGAACACATGTTCTTTGAAGGCGAAAGAATTAAAGCCATGCGCGAAATGATACTCTCAACAACCGAAAAAGGCAGGCGCAAAGCTTTGGATAAGCTGCTCCCCTTCCAAAGAGCTGATTTTGAAGGAATTCTTGAAGCTATGCAGGGCTACGGTGTAACCATCCGTCTGCTTGACCCGCCACTGCACGAATTTGTTCCGCACGAAGAAGCCAACCAGAAAGAGATGGCTGACGAAATGGGAATTTCTCTGGACGAAGTGAAAGCTTTGGTGGAAAGTCTCCATGAGTTCAACCCGATGTTGGGACACCGTGGCTGCCGTTTGGGAAACACCTATCCTGAAATTACAGAGATGCAGGCAAGGGCAATCATTGAAGCTGCCGTTAATCTGAAACAGCGTGGAGTCGAAACCTATCCTGAAATCATGGTTCCGCTTATCGGAAACGTGAAGGAGTACAAACTTCAGGCAGATATTATCCACGAAACTGCCAAAAAAGTGTTTGAAGAAAAGGGGACAAAAATTGACTATTTAGTAGGAACCATGATTGAAGTTCCGCGCGCAACCCTGACAGCCGATCTGGTTGCCAAGGAAGCAGAATTTTTCTCTTTCGGAACCAACGACCTCACTCAGATGACATTAGGTTTCTCCCGCGATGATGCCGGTAAATTTCTCGACGTCTATATCGAAAAAGGAATTTTGAAAAACGATCCTTTCCAGATTCTGGATCAGGAAGGTGTCGGGCAGTTGGTTAAAATGGGAGTTGACAAAGGGCGCTCCGCCAATCCTGAATTAAAAATCGGAATTTGCGGTGAGCATGGTGGCGAGCCTTCTTCCGTGATGTTTTGCGACAGTGTGGGAATGGATTATGTGAGTTGTTCACCTTTCCGCGTTCCCATTGCACGCGTTGCAGCAGCTCAGGCGAATATCAGACGATAGTATAAACACTGACATACATAAAAAGCAGGAAGCTACACAGCTCCTGCTTTTTTTATGTCAATTTGTTTACATACAATAGTTACGGCAAATTGCGGTAAATTGCAGAAATGCCATCCGGCATCAGTTTAGTGTAAACTCTTTTTTCTGAAGCATTCTATAAACGGTTGACTTGCCAATCCCAAGCTTTTTTGCCACTAACCGCACATTCTGATTATATTTATTCAGAAAGTGCATTACAATATCCAGATTATATTCATCAAGCGATTTCTCGCTTGCCAAAAGGTTGTGCATACTTTCATCCACACTCATATTCAGATGAATAGGTTTTATATAATTGCTGTTGGTCATCACACAGGCAAGCTCCATAACCGCTTTCAACTCCCTGATATTTCCCGGATAGTGGTATTTGCGGAGAATTTTCTTGGATTCATCCGTAATATTTTTTGGATTCAGCTTGTTTTCCTTACAAAACTCATCCACAAAATATTTTGCCAGCAGAATGACATCATTTCCTCTTTGTCGCAGCGGTGGCAGTTCAATGGGCAATCCTAACAGCCTGTAATATAAATCCTGCCTGAATTTTCCGGAATTCACCAGAGCCGGAAGATTTTTGTGGGTTGCCGTAATGATACGCACATCCAATGGAATGATTTCACTGCCGCCTAAACGAACCAGTTCGCGCTCCTGAATTACGCGCAGCAACTTTGCCTGTACGTTCAGGTCCAAATCGGCAATTTCATCCAAAAAAAGCGTTCCGTTGTTGGCTTGCTCAAACTTTCCTGTTTTCAAAAAATCGGCACCCGTAAATGCTCCCCTTTCATGACCAAACAGCTCACTCTCAACCAACCCCTCCGGAATTGCGGAGACATTAACAGCCACAAACGATTTATTGCTTCTGGCTGAATTGTAATGAATTCCCTGTGCAACCAGCTCCTTGCCGGTTCCTGTTTCGCCATAAATGGATACCGAAATATTGGTTTGAACCGCCTTGTCCATCAGATCAAAAACCATATCAATTTCACGGCTGTTTCCCTTAATCAACTTCCGGAAACTGTAATGGTCTCTGATAGCGCTTTTCAGAATAATATTTTCTTTTTTAATCTGATCGGACTCGTAGATATTCTTGATAATGTTGCTCAATTTCTCCCGTGTGTCGGGTCCTTTCATAATGTAGTGATACGCACCGGCTTTCATCAGCTCAATGGCAGTGGTGATGTTTTCCTGAGCCGAAATCACAATCACATGCACGTCAGGTAATCTTTTCAGAATCTCTTTCAGCACTTCATGTCCGCTCATGTCCGGCAGTGTGTAGTCAAGGGTTATCACATCGGGCATTTCCGCAAGGTTGTCAATACAATCTTTTCCATTGTAGAAAACTCTGACCTGATAGTCGTCATCCAGGAGTTGTTTCTTAATTATCTGTGCATAAAGAACATTGTCTTCAACAACGAAAATTTTGTAACTTTTTACACTTTTTGACTTTTCCATAATTAAATAATTTAGCACACGTCCACTTGTGCAAAATTTGTCCCAATTTAGGAATATTTATTGGTATTTTTCCCTTTTTGAAACAAAATGTAAAAAAAATAGTTCGAAACATATAAAAATTGTGAAAATTCGATTTTTATCATATCATAAAAGTTGTTAATCATCCCTGAATAATGACTTTTATGTTATAATTCTTCATTTACCCAAAAAAAATTGACATGTTTAATCCCTGAGAAATTATATTTATCAAAAATCCCGGTGAAGGGAAATTTAAAATCATTAAAAAGAAATTTAAACAGATGAAATACAGAGCATTTCATAAAATGTCTTACGGGTTATATATCGTAACAACAAAATCCAATGATAAAAATGCCGGATATATCGGCAACACCGTTTTTCAGGTTACATCCGATCCGGCACAAATTGCAATCAGTTGTCATAAAAAAAACTCAACAGCTGAAAAAATTATTGAGAGCGGCATTTTTGCCGTTTCAGTTTTAGGGATAAACGCTAATACTTCTCTTATTGGCGAGTTTGGTTTTATGTCGGGGAGCGACGTCAACAAATTCAAAGACATAGAAATCAAAACTTCACAAACCGGTGCTCCAATTATATTGGATTCGGCAATTGCCTGGTTCGACTGTAAAGTGGTATCAAAACTGGACGTTGGCTCGCATCTTCTGATTATCGGCGAAGTGCTTGACAGTGATGTTATTTCAGATGAAGAGCCGCTGACCTACGCCTATTATCGCGAAAAATATAAAATGTTCTCTCCGAAAAATTCACCAACTTATATTGAAAGAGAGCGGCTGGAGCAGGAAAAGCCGGCAACCGCACAAAAAAGTGCAAAAGCAGCAGCAGTGGAAGAAAAAGCAGCTGAATCAGCAGATAAAGCCGAAAAAGACATGAGCGTTTACACTTGTTTAATTTGCGGATACCAATATGATCCGGAAGAGGGAGAACCCGGCTCCGGAATTCCCCCGGGCATTCCTTTTGCCGATTTACCCGATGACTATAAATGTCCCGTGTGCAATGCCGGCAAAGAGTATTTTAAACGAAACTATTAAATCACACAAAACTGGTTATCAAGTTAATATCAACATTTAATATCTCGAATCAACTTAAGCTTCAGAAGTAATGAAACAGTTTTATACGCTTTTATTTCCGGTATTTTTTCTCTTACTAAATTTATCACTGAACGCTGCCAAACCGGAAAAACTCTACGTTGGCACCTTCACTTCAGAAGGCGCTGACGGAATTTATCTTTGCGATTTTAACAGTGAAACTGGTGAAATTTCCTTGTCAAAAACTTTTGGCGGCATTGAAAATCCTTCGTTTTTAAAAATTTCACCCGACAGGAAAAAGTTGTATGCCGTAACCCGTCCGAAGAAAGAACCCGGAAAACCGGAAGGATACGTAAATGCTTACGCCATCCTTCACGATGGAGCGCTTGAATTTATAAACAATCAACCATCCAACGGTTCCGACCCCTGCTATGTTGATGTTTCTGCCGATGGCAAATTCATTGCTGTAGCCAACTATGGCAGCGGCTCAACTTCGCTCTACCGCACAAATGAAGACGGCAGCCTGAAACCGGCAAATTCCGTGATTGTCAATACAGGTTCGGGACCAAATCTTTCAAGGCAAAAATCGCCACACGCTCACTCCATCAGGTTTTCACCTGACGGAAAACAACTTTTCAGCGCTGACCTGGGTACTGATAAGCTCGACATATTCAATCTGAAATGGGGAAAACATAAGCCGGCAAGGCAACAGTATGTTTCTGTTCCCGTGGGATCGGGTCCGAGGCATTTTGATTATCACCCTGATGCTGCTGTGATTTATGTTGCCAATGAGCTGATTTCCACAGTAAATGTTTTGCAGAAAAAAGGGAAAAATTTTGAAATAATTCAAACCGTTAACACAACTCCCGAAGATTTCACCGGCACAAATTATGGCGCAGAAATCCGCGTTTCAAACAACGGAAGATATGTTTACGTCTCAAACCGGGGACACAATTCCATTTCGGTTTTTGGAGTTGACCCGGTTTCAAAGAAGCTGCAACTGCTGGCTACAGTCTCCTGTGGCGGTGAGTGGCCCCGGCATTTCACCTTCAGTCCTGACGGAAAGTTTTTACTGACGGCAAACCAGCACACCGGAAATATTGTGGTTTATAAAATTAACGCAGAAACCAGCACACCCGAATTCACCGGGTTTGAGCTTAAACTGCCGGTGCCGGTGTGTCTTGAATTTTTATAACTGTAATTTAACTGAATTTTGTGCTGATCAGCTTAATGAATTCCGAGCGGGTGGCATCCTTCTGAAACGCACCGGTGAAGTCGGAAGTTGTGGTTATGGAGTGCTGTTTCTGAATTCCGCGCATCTGCATACAAAGATGGTGAGCTTCAATTACCACTGCCACACCCAAAGGATTTAAAGTGCTCTGAATGCACTCTTTAATCTGGGTGGTGAGCCTTTCCTGAACCTGTAAGCGCCGTGCAAAAACATCAACAACACGCGCAATTTTACTCAATCCGGTAATGGTTCCGTTAGGAATATATGCCACGTGAGCTTTGCCGAAAAACGGCAAAAGATGATGTTCGCACAGCGAATAGATTTCAATATCCTTTACAATGACCATCTGCCGGTAATCCTCTTTGAACATTGCAGATTTTAAAATTTCAACCGGATCATTTCTGTATCCCTGCAACAAAAACTGCATCGCCTTGGCAGCGCGCTCGGGGGTTTTATTCAGACCTTCTCTGCTAACATCCTCACCCAGAGCAGTTATCATACCTGAGTAAGAATTTGACAGCAGTTCGGTTACCTCTTCATCGTAAAAATCTATACGCTCATATACATTTGAATTTTCCAATTCCATTTCGCTTTTTTATAAATCTATACAAATATTGTCTTTTTTTCAGGAAGTGAACCCTTTAATTCTTCCAAACCGGGGTTTGAATCAAAATTTAAGAAAAACTTTCCCTTATTCGGACATAAGTTTCAACCTCCAAACAGGCAATTTGTTCACTTGCAATGATAATCAATAACGAGTCTGATCGCCTGAGTGCAAACGGGACAAAACTTTTCGGCGTTGTTGCTTTTCATGCGGCAATCCATAAACGGACTGTAAATTCCCTTTTCAAGATAACCCCCTCCTTCAAAAACTCCGGTTGTGTTTTTAAATTCAGATTTACGCGGAGTGGGAACAGGTGTCGATTTTTTCAGTAAATTTTTCCATTTTGTTCCAAAATCCATAAGCGTGGTGATGTTTGGTTCCCAGGGCTCAACTTCAAGATTGTAAAAATCTTCATAAGCCACTGATGAAGAATAGTATTCATCTGCCAGTCCGGCAAATCCATGCCCAAACTCGTGAACAAACACCTCTTTGGTTAAATAATTACCTGAAGTACACACACTCAGAAAGTTATAAAATCCTCCACCACCATATCTGTCTGAATTAACCAAGATGTAGATGTGGTCGTATGGTACGGAAGCTGCTGCATCATAGATGGTTCGCATGTCGCTTGTGGTGAGATAACGGTCAGTGTCAAAAGTGTAAAAAGTGGAATTAAAAATGGTATTTTTATAAATCCCCTCACCCGGAACATCTGTTCCCGATTCAGCGGACGGTGTTAAAACGGCAGTTACATTAAACTTATCTTTTTCTGATTTAAAAGGCTCTTCATCAAACAAATAACCGGTAACCCTGCGGGCATCAGCAACAAATTTCTGCATCTCATCCTGCGTATAACCTTCGGCAAGAATAACCAAATCAACCTTTTCGGAAGATTTCCCGTTTTGCAGAATGCTTACCGACTCATAAGCCGTAGGTGTTTCTTTCAGAATAAAATAATCTTCAGGATTTATTTCGGTTTGAAAAACCGTTTTGAAATTACCCTCCCATTGGCGCGCATCAATGCTGAGCACTACTTTTTCGCGCGGAAAAGGGAATATTACCGCCTGATAAAATGTTTTACTGATTTTTTTGGCTTCCGCCGTGGTTTGCCACTCTTGAAACAGCGTGCAAAAGCCTTTTGAATAGAGCAACTTTCCCGTTGCGGCATCACTGATTTTAAAACGATATGTTCCGTAGTCAAAGGAATCTGTGAGATTTTTGAGCGAACCTGCCCAATGGGGCTCCTGCTTCATTTGCTGCGGAAAAACGGTTACTTCATCTGCATTTCCACCCAATAAAAAATCGAAACGAAGGGATTTTTCGATAAAATATCTGAAAAAATCCTGCTGCCCGTCTGAAAACAAAGGAATAAAGAGTAAGATTATCAAAAGTTTACGCATATTTCTGTTTTTAAGCAAAAGTCAAAAATAGTTGAAATATATCACAGAAGAATTGAAACCGGGCAAACCAAACGTTATTTAAAAAATTAATTTGTTTACAAAGGAGTGATTTTTACCTTACCCCACAACCCGGCTTCTTTCACATCCCATCCTGATGCATCAAAAACGCTGCTTTCGATGCTGATAAAATTAATATCATAAAACTTTTTCCAGTTCACACCCCGAATATCCAAATCGCGAATGCGATTTGCTGCCACGTTCGTAACTTCAACTTCTAACAAATTTTTCCCGGTTTTCAAATTGTCAGCTCTGACTGCAAATGCAGGACCAAGCAGTGTTCCCAGCGTTTTGCCATTTAACCTCACCCGCGCACAATCTTTCACATTTTCAAATTCTAACATTCCTGAACCGTCATTATTATTCCAGTCAAACTCAACAGAATAACGGGCTGTTCCGGCAAAACGTTTCAACTCGTCAACCCCGGTTTCTGTCCAGGGAATCAGTTTTTTCAAAGTCAAATCGTCAGGTAAAACCGGTCCGCCATCAATAAAACGAATGTTCCATTCCCCTGTTATTTCAATGGGTTCCGAATCAGAATCTAAATAGCTAAAAGCAGGAGCATCAGTTTTATTCTGAGCACACCGAACAAAAACAGCTCTTTCAGGCGACAGCTGCAACCTGATGGAATTTACACGCTTCTCTGCTTTAGAGATTTCACCGGTTTCCGGAAAATGGAACAGATACTGCTTTGCCGGTGAACCCAGTTCAATCCATTCATCAAGCGGTTTTTCACTCAAATTAAAAAGCATGTACCAATCCTCACTTTCTTTTCTCAGCTTCAGATAATGTAAGCCGTTCTGTTCAACCGGAATCTCTGCATTTATTCCATTTTGCTTCATCATCTCCAAAACATCTCCGGCAAACTTTTGAGCATCCACTAATTCCTTAACTTTTGTCAGCTCTTTTTCCCTACTTCCCAAATTGAACAATCCCGGAACACTTTCAGGTAAGTGGCTGTCAAAAAACACCTTGCCTCCATCTGATGCAAGTGATGCAAGTTTTTCCATGGTTTCAACCGGGATAAATTTTGTTTTGGGAATCAAAACTGCGCGATAATTTGCACTGCCTTCGGTTTTAATTTTTCCATTGACAATTTCACAGTTCAACAGCTGCTTATCCGAAATATAATTAAAAGAATAACCGGCTTGTTCCAGTCTTTTCAAAAGCGCTGCAAATGCAGAGTTTGCAAACCACGGTGAGTGATCGCCCCGGTCAATGTTCGTACCGTTAAAAAGCCTTCCTTCACTTGCGGTAAAATCGTAAAATGGCCAGTAAACCAACACATCATTTTGTATTTGTGCTTTTTGCAGGACAGATTGTGAGCGTTCGATATATTTAAAAAATGCAGGCATCTCACGCCAAAGCGGATTTCGGTTATTCATCTGCACAGCAGCGTAAAAGAGCCAACCGGGCCATTCTGCATCAGCCGGTGAATAGCATGTTCCGTGAAAAAAAATATGATTTACGCCGGCAAGAAACAGCCGGTTTGTCGCGCGAATCAAATCTGCCGGAGTTACGTTCCAGTGCTCGCCAAGCCATGTAAAACTTTCCGAAGAAACAAGGTTCTTCCCGGTTACGTGCGCCGCTGACGATGCAAATTTATTCACAAAATTGTTGACACCCTCCGTATTGCCGGTTTTGTAAATTTCCGTTTCGGGAATGTCTGACACGGCATATAAATCGAGAATATTTCCGGGAGAACCGTGTGCCTGATTGCGGTTCAGGCTCCCATGCCGGTTTGCCCACTCGGTCATTGGCTGAATAAAAGAGTTCAGCACCAAATCGGATAACGTTTTACGATAATCAGATTTCACCCGGGCTGCCATTTCTGCGTTTTCGGAATCTCCCGCCAACAGGTGCAGATATTCAGTAAGGTCATAGCCACGCCGTTTATGAAATTCATCCATGAAATTTGTGGTAAAATCTCCGGAATATTCAAACGAGTCATGAAAAAAACAGCGAAATAATCCTTCATCCAAATTCAACCTTTCCCAAAATTCATTGAGATACCACCGGGTAATTTCTTCATTGAAAGTATCTATGGTCCAGCCTTTTCCGCCATCGGATGCACGTTTCACCTGATCAGGATTTTTGACCCGTTCGGCAACATAAACCTTACCGTCAACAGGAGCATAAAAGGATTTTTCACTTTCAGGAATGATAATATTCCCCTGATTATCAACAAAAGAGACGGCGGCAACTATTTCAAAATCATTTTTTAATTTCAGCTGCTCTCCCTGAGCAAGCTCAAAACTGTGCATTTTCAATGACCAAAGTCCTTTCTCGTGGGGCACGAAAGGACCTCCACACCGCCAGCCGCTTCCGGGCGGCAGGTCAACACCCATTCCCAGCTTTCCGGCTTCATCAACCGTATATTTCAAAATGTCGGAAAACTGTGGCGATAAATATTCGATAAAACGCTTCTCCTCGCCGCGCACACCATATATTGAAGTAATTTCTACGCCACCAATACCGGCATCAGCCATTTGCTGCAACTCACGGCGGATATTTTCACGGTCAACCGCATTGCCGTGCCACCACCATCGCGTCCACGGCTTCGACTCACGGGTTGGCTCAGTCCAAAATACTGTCTCTGTTTTACACCCGGGCATCAAAAGTATCAAAGCAGACAGCACAAAAAAGTAAATTACTCTCATTTTTTTGATTTTCAGAAAATACACTCATTTTTCTCTGGCTAAAATAGGAAATCGAGCATAAAGGTGCAAAGAAACGGAGAGAAGATTTGAAACGATTAGTATCAAGAATCAAGACTTTTCAGAGAACCCCACTCTTGTACATTCAACGCCATCAGGTCTGATAACGCTGACCCCGAGTTGACCGGTACAGGCGGGGTTTGATAGCCCAAAAGCTTCCTCACTCCGTACGGAATGACATTGTGTCGTGTGGCAGAGATAGTTGTCAGAAAGTTTAGTGAGACTTCGTGGCTTCGTGGCAAAACGCTAATGTGTTCTAATGTGCCTATTGTGGTTCAAAGAAAGATACAAGACGAAGTAAAATACCCAAACACAAAGACACAAAGACACAAAAGTTTCATGCGCCTGACTATCGATAAATAGAGCTTAGTTGTTTAGTAACGAAATTTCAATGTGATTTAAAAAGAATTAATAACGAGAAAAACAATTTTCATTTTAAATCGTATATTTGTTTTATGATGAGAAATGAATTCATATTAAAGCAGATAAAAGAAGTCGTTAGCAGCCATTCACCTCATTCCGATGTTTATATTTACGGTTCAAGAGCCAGAGGAGATGCACTAAAACAATCCGATTGGGACATACTCATACTGCTTGATACTCCTTTCGTTAATTTTGATTTGGAGAAGCAATTTATTGATGCACTATATGAAGTTGAGATTGAAACCGGGGAGGTAATTACCCCACTCATTTACTCAAAATCAGAATGGAACAAAAAGCACCACATAACCCCTTTGTATAAGAATATTCAGCATGAAGGAATTCGAATATAATCCATGAAATCGAATAAAGAAAGTTTAATCAGATACAGAATGAGCAGAGCATGGGATACGCTCGATGACGCTCATATTCTGGCTTCTAACCAAAAATGGAATTCTTCGGTAAACAGGTTATATTATGCTGCTTACTATGCAATAGTGGCACTATTGCTAAAGCATGAAATGACACCGGCAACCCATAACGGCGTGAAAAGTAATTTTACCAAAAACTTTATCAAAACTCAAAAAATTGATAAAAGATTCGGCAAACTCTATGCTCAGCTTTTCGCGTGAAGACAAAAAGGAGATTATGACGATTTCTTTGATTTTAAAGAAGAACAGGTTATGCAATATTTTGAACCGGTAAAAGAATTTCTGACGCTTCTGGAGAATTTGTTAGAAGAATAATGATTTAAAAAATCCAATAAAGTTTCACTGAACAAAACAACCGGAATATTCATTATATTATTTGAATTTCAGGAAGATTACATTCTGTTTTATTAATTCCCCTTAATCAAATATAATTAAAAATGAAGCTATTCTGCAATCCGGCACTTTTATTTTTTCTGTTATTGTTTTCTTTAAAAACTAAATCACAGGATATTTATTCAGCTCATTCAGCAACTGACTCAATAATAACCAACATTCCGTTTTCTGAAAAAATTGATGAAGTGACCGTTACTGCTTTTCGCACGCCTTACAATATTTTCAATATTCCGGCGCCGGTTAATCTAATAACTTCAACGCAGTTGGAAACGGGTAGCGCACTGACACCGGTTGAAGCGCTCAACCAGGTGCCCGGTGTTCTGATGCATCACGGAACGCTCTCCACTAACCGGCTCACCATCCGCGGGATTGGTTCGCGCTCGCCATACGCAACCAACAAAATAAAAGCCTATCTGGGGGAAATACCGCTTACCGGCGGTGATGGCGAAACGGTTCTGGAAGACCTGGAAAATGCTTCAATCCAGCGAATTGAAGTACTCAAAGGACCATCATCAAGCCTTTATGGTGCAGGACTTGGCGGAACAATTCTTTTTCATGCAAAACAGATACAGCAGGATTTTGCGCGCTACCAGACCACTGTTTCGTCATTTGACACCTATAAAAACACATTATCTGCCGGTATCAGAAAAGAAAAGATAGAATTATTCCTACTTGGTTCGATACTGAACAGCAAGGGATTCAGGGAAAACAACATGACCAACCGTGCAAATCTGACGATTCGCAGCAATTTCGCATTCAATAAAAAGCTGAATCTTGAAACTTTGGTTTCACTGACAAAGATGAAAGGATTTATTCCCAGCTCTATTGATTTGGAGACTTTTCAAAACAGTCCGCAAAAAGCTGCAGAAAACTGGAGAAGTATGCAGGGATATGAAGCTTACACCAAAGGACAGGCAGGAATTTCACTGAACTACACACCGGACAGATACAGTAAAATATCGCTTGCTGCTTTCGGAAATTTCAGAAATGCAGATGAACCGCGCCCTTTTAACCTGTTACTTGAAAATTCCAACTATGCAGGCGGTCGCGGATATTATCAAAAAACTGTTGCGGGAGATGCGGCAAAAATCACTTTCACCACCGGATTTGAACTGTTCAGCGAAAAATATAACTGGTCAACCCATACGTATGACACCCCACCCCAAACCCTCTCCGACAACCGGGAACACAGAACTTACGAAAACCTGTTTGCGCAGGCGGAAGCAGATTTTCAGGAAAAAGTATTTCTATCTGCGGGATTGAATATCAATCATACGCGCTTTGATTACATTGACAATCACCCTGCTGACGGAGATAAGTCCGGAAAACGTTCCTATAATCCGGTCGTTTCGCCACGCGTTGGAATTAACTATAAAATTGCCCGGTCATTTTCGCTTTTCGGAAACGTAAGTCACGGATTTTCAACGCCTACATTTGAAGAAACCTTGTTGCCCGAAGGCACTATCAACGCTGAAATCAAACCCGAAAGCGGCTGGAATTTTGAAACGGGTGCAAGGGCAAATATCGGAAACAGATTACAGACAACCGTGAGTTATTACCGCATTTACATCAAAAATCTGCTGGTGGCGCGACGCACAGGCGAAGATGCCTATGTTGGCGTAAATGCCGGTGAATCACTGCATCCCGGATTGGAAGCCGAAATGAAATGGTATGTTCTGAATCCGGGCAGCTATCCCTCTTTGGTTGTGAACGGAAACGTAACCGTTGCAAACTACCATTTCCGCGATTTTGTAGATGGCTACAACGATTTCTCCGGGAATCTGCTGCCGGGAGCTGCCCGCACCACCTGGTTGCTGGCAGGAGATTTTCAGCCTGTGAAAAATATCGGAATCAGGGCATGGAACCGGTTTGTGGGGAAAATGCCGGTAAACGATGCCAATTCCACTTTTTCGGAAGCTTACGGACTTACAAATCTGGAACTCCGGTATAGCAGAAAAACCGGAGCGCTTCAAATTGAAGTGAAATCGGGTATTCAGAACATTTTCAACGTAAACTATGCGGGCATGTTGCTTGTGAATGCACCGGCTGCCGGCTCTGCCCCGCCACGCTACTACTATCCCGGAAATCCGAGAAATTATTTCTTTTCGCTACTGATTGGCTGGAACGGAAGCGCAAAATAGAAGATTGAGAAAATTCAGGATTTGGTCAGCAAAGATTTATCGAATGAACACAATTTAAAATCTCAAAAATGAGCAAGGACAATTTATTTTATTCGCTTTAAAAGAAGACATTCAAAATGTTGCCGTTGAAATGATTGAGCGGGAACTGAATGAAGAAGAAATACTCAAAATCATACCATCAATTGAAGATAACATTGACTGGTACGGAGCAATTTCCAACGCAATCATATCAAATGGCTTGGAATAAGCAAAAACGCCGGCTGAGCCGGCGTTTGCTATCTTTCTGAACTTTCTATTTCAGACTTCCTGTCATATCTTCCGGGCGCACCCATTCATCGTACTGCTCTTCGGTAACGTATCCCAGACGCACCGCTTCCTCTTTCAGGGTTGTGCCGTTTTTGTGTGCAGTGTTTGCAATTTCCGCTGCTTTGTAATATCCTATTTTTGTGTTCAGCGCCGTAACCAACATCAGTGAGTTGTTCAGCAATTGCTCAATAACGGGATAATTCGGTTCAATTCCCACAGCACAGTTTTCATCAAAAGAGACACAGGCATCACCTAACAACTCAGCGCTTTGCAGCAGATTATAAGCCATCATCGGTTTAAAAACATTCAGCTCGTAATGCCCCTGAGTTCCGCCAATGGTGACGGCAACATCGTTGCCCATCACCTGAGCGCACACCATGGTTAACGCTTCGCTCTGGGTGGGATTCACCTTCCCGGGCATAATGGAAGAACCCGGCTCATTTGCAGGAATTATCAGTTCGCCGATTCCCGAGCGCGGACCCGATGCCATCATCCGGATATCGTTTGCAATTTTGTTCAGCGAAACGGCAAGCTGTTTCAATGCGCCGTGGGTTTCAACCAGTGCGTCATGGGCAGCCAATGCTTCAAATTTATTTTCGGCAGTAACAAACGGTAATCCCGTGAATTCGGCAATTTTTTTTGCAACTAACACATCATAGCCTTTTGGCGTATTCAGTCCGGTGCCGACCGCCGTGCCGCCCAACGCCACTTCTGCCAAATGCGGCAGCGTGTTTTCTAACGCTTTCAAACCGTGATTCAGTTGGGCAACATAACCCGAAAACTCCTGTCCCAAAGTGAGTGGCGTGGCATCCATCAGATGTGTACGCCCGATTTTAACCACATCCCTGAAAGCTTCTGCTTTTTCATTGAGCGTATCTCTCAATTGCTTTACGCCGGGAATAGTCTTTTCAACAACCATTTTATAGCAGGCAATGTGCATTCCCGTCGGGAAAGTATCATTTGACGACTGCGATTTATTTACGTCATCGTTGGGCTGAACCGCCTTTTCCCCTTCGCCGATTTTACCTCCGGCAAGCTCCTGTGCACGGTTTGCAACAACTTCATTCACATTCATGTTGCTTTGTGTTCCTGAGCCTGTCTGCCATATCACTAACGGAAACTGATCGTCTAATTTTCCTTCCAAAATTTCATCACAAACCCTGCTTATCAGCTCTTTTTTTTCTTCAGCCAAAACGCCTAACTCAAAATTTGCGTGCGCTGCTGCCTTTTTCAGGTAAGCAAAACCGTAAATAATCTCTTTGGGCATGGATGCGTGCGGACCTATCTTAAAATTATTCCTTGAACGCTCTGTCTGTGCTCCCCAATACTTGTCGGCGGGCACTCTTACTTCCCCCATCGTGTCTTTTTCAATTCTGAATTCCATTTTCAAAAAAATTAGTAAGTTATTATCTGATTAAAACATATAAAAACAATCGAAGTTAAACATAGCTGCTGAATCTCTCGTAGGCTTCTTCCCACACGGCATTGGATTCCGGGAAAAACGACCTGACCTCAAACGAATTGCGAACAATTTCGCGGATTTCGCTCAGTGAATCAACAGCGCCAACCGCTTTTGCCTGCATCAGAATATTTCCGATTGCAGTAGCTTCCGTGGGTCCGGCAACAATCTCAATTCCGGTTGCATTTGCCGTAAACTGGTTGAGCATCTCATTGTGTGCACCGCCGCCGATAATATGAAGTTTTTCAATCTTTTTGCCCGTAACGGATTCAATCTGAAGCAGCGTGTATTTGTATTTCAACACTAAACTTTCATAAATGCAGCGGGCGATTTCACCAATATTTTCGGGAACATGCTGACCGGTTTTGCAGCAAAATTCCTGAATGGCTTCCGGCATATTCCCGGGATTCAGGAACATCGAATCATCAGGGTTGATAAAGCACTGAAAAGATTTAACCTGCATACTTTGGTCAACAATTTCCCGCCAGGTCAGTTCGGCGCCTTTCTGCTGATCCCAAATACGCTTGCACTCCTGAATGAGCCACATACCCATGATATTTTTCAAAAAACGGGTAGTACCTTCCACTCCCCCTTCGTTGGTGAAATTCATCTCCAACGTTTTTGGGGAAATAATCGGTTCGGCGCTTTCAATGCCCAACAGCGACCAGGTTCCCGAGCTGATGAACGCCCAGCTTCCTTCCTCTGCCGGAACGGAAACCACTGCCGAAGCGGTATCGTGCGATGCCACCGCTACGCAGGGAATTTCGTCGCAACCTGTCTCCTCCTGTATCAGGGGCAGTATATTTCCCAGCAAAGTTCCCGGCGGAATAATTTCTGCCGCAAACTCCTTATCAATTCCGGCAGCATCAAAAAGCCGGAACTCCCACTCTCCCTTACCGGGTTTCAGCATCTGAGAAGTGCTGGCAATGGTGTATTCATTTTTCATCTCGCCGGTGAACAGGTAGTTGAGCGCATCGGGCATGAACAGAATCTTTTTTGCGATTTTCAGCTCCTCATCATTTTGGGCTACGGAAGCAAACAGCTGAAACAGCGTGTTGAACTGCATAAACTGAATGCCCGAAAGCATATAAGTTTCATTTTTCGGAACAAGTTTGAAAAACTCCTCCATGGCATTGTCGGTGCGGTGATCGCGGTATGCAAACGGGAGTCCGGCAAACCTGCCGTTTTCCGTAACCAGCGCATAATCCACCCCCCAGGTGTCAATACCGATTGAATCGGGCTGAATTCCAAGTTCTGAAATACATTTTTTCAAACCGGTTTTCAGCTCATCAAAAAGCGAATAGATATTCCAGAAAAAAGTGCCGTGAATACAAATCATCTGATTTTTAAAACGGTGCACTTCCTTAAAATTTAATTTACCGTTTTCGAGTTTTCCCAGAATTGCCCTGCCGCTTGAAGCGCCCAGGTCAAATGCCAAAAAATGTTTTTTACCCATATCCGATAATTTTTATGCATTTTCAATAGAAATAATTGTAAAAATTATTCCATCTTGCAAGTTCCTAAATTAGAAAAATTTTTGGTTTTTAATTTTAAAAGAGTGTAAAGGTAAGCTTTTAAAACAATTGATTAAAAAATGAAGTGTGATGATTTTATTTATGCTGTTTTTATTTCTGACTACCCCGCAAACAATTCATGCACAGGATAACCCTGTCACCATTGGCGTATTTGCCGACTGCCAGTATTGCGACTGCGAAACACGCGGAACGCGGTACTACCGGAATGCCTATAACAAGTTAGAAACCACTGTCAATCACTTCAATAAAGTGGAAAACATCGATTTTGTCGTCAGTCTGGGCGATCTGATTGATCACGGTTTTGAAAATTATGCACCGGTGATGTCCTTGTTGGGAAAATTAGAAAAGCCAATTTTTCATATTTTGGGAAATCACGATTTTTCCGTTGAGCCGGAGCATTTATCACGGGTGCCGGCACAATTCGGGCTCAATCAAACCTACTATTCATTCACCCGAAAAGGGTGGAAATTCATTTTTCTCAACGGAAATGAAATCTCTTTCTCCTCTGCCGACAAAGAGAAGGTGAAACTGGCTGAAACCATCTCTGCCCGGCTAAAAAGTGAAGGCAAACCCAATCACCATAACTGGAACGGAGGCATCGGCAAAGAGCAGTTGCAGTGGTTTGCAGGTCAGTTGGAGCTAGCCGAAACGCAAAATCTGAAAGTCGCCGTTTTCTGCCACTATCCGGTTCTTCCCTACGAAAGCCACACGCTGTGGGATCAGGATGAGATTGTTTCAGCAATAGAAAAGCACAATTGTGTAAAACTGTGGCTAAACGGACATAATCATGTGGGAAATTATGCTTTCCATCACGGGGTTCACTTTGTGAACCTGAAAGGAATGATTGAAACCGAAAATGAAAACGCTTATTCCGTGATTACACTTTCCGATGACTCCATCGAAATAGAAGGTTTTGGGCGCGAGAAAAGCCAAAAACTCTTAATTTTCGATAAAAATTAGTTGAATGCTTCTTTTATTTTTTCTAACGGAATATTAAAAACCTGCTTGCAGATTGTGTCCAACATCGCCTCTTCTCCTTCAAAATGGTAGGTGGACTGGGTGTAGGTTCCGGTGGAATCCTGCTGAAGTGCCAGCGCAGGTGAGGAAGATTCCAACTCATAAAATGGACCTAACTGCCCGCCATCTTCAAGCGGTCCGTCGTTGTAGGCATTAATCACATCGCCGCGATAGGGAAATCTCTGGCGTTCCCATGCGGAGTTCACATAATCCACAGCGCCTTTGGGCAACTCCACTTTCAGAAGGGTAAGTACCTTGTTCACAGAATCGTAACTTCCGATTACCTCTTTAGCCCGGCGTGGCGGAATGCCAAGTTTGCCACGATGTTTTCCGTCTCCTTTGAAATAGATTATTCCATTTTCAATTTTGAGCCTGTCATTTGGGATTTTCCCGAAATAGTCATCTTTTACGATATATCCCGATGACACATTTGTGTTGTACGGGAGCACCATCGTAACTCCGGGAGACGGATTATACATTCCCAATAACCAGATGGATAACAGACCTTTATCTTTTGTCCAGTCCTCTTCCGAAGTGTTCTTTACATAATTTGTGGTTTCATAGCCCACATATTTAATATCTTCGGGAATATAGATTCCTAACCTGTTGGAAATTCGCACAGCGCCCATCAAATCTATTTTGCGTGTCAAATCAAAACGAAAATTGAAATTGTTGTAGTTTTCAACTTCCATGGTTTTGAGAAAAACCGCAACCGAATCGGTTGACACAAAAATATCAAACGGATCAGTATCGACGCAGGATGGCACCTGCCAGTTTTCAAAATCGAATGAGCTCCCCGGCTTAAAATAGAGCGCATACTGTCCGCCTTCGGGACCAACCCAGAAACGCTCTTCACCGCCTACCGGATTAAATTGTGGCAGCACCTCTCCCGAGCTGATCAGGTCATGATTTATCCAGCCGTAGCTTCTGCCGCCAAAACCGTTGGAAGAACTGGTCATGACACGTGCCTGATATTTCATGGAGATAATGAGCTTTGAGTCTCCATTTTTCAATTCAACATTGTTGGGATAATCGCGCAAAAACTTTACGTCGTAGCCGTAAGTTCCCTTTTCATAGTGATCCAGCGGCTCTTCTTTCTCTTTTTCGGATTCGATATAGATAACCTCCATGGGTTTGTTTTTTTTCCTCCAGTTTTTGCATCCCATGAGCGATAATACCAGAACCAAGATAATTGTTATTCTCATCATAATCGGTTGTTCCTTTCAAAAAATTAATAAAGCCGCGAATGTACAGGTATTAACTGAAACAAAAAAGTCATATCTGCTTAATTTAAACAGATATGACTCAAAATTTTACATTGCTATTTTATCCGTATATCGGACCAAAGTTACTGCATGCGCGATAGTCGGCACTCTCCTTATCTTCACCGAAAGCGTTCCACGCACTTGGTCTGAAAATTTTTTCTTCATCCACATTGTGCATGCAAACCGGAATTCTCAGCATGGAAGCTAAGGTTATCAAATCTGCGCCAATGTGTCCGTATGAAATTGCACCGTGGTTTGAACCCCAGTTTGCCATCACGGTATAGACATCCTTGAATGCTCCCTTTCCGGTTATCCGCGGCACAAACCAGGTTGTGGGCCAGGTAGGATCGGTGCGCTCATTGAGCACCTCATGAATATCCATCGGAATATCGGCGGTGTATCCTTCTGCAATCTGCAATACCGGTCCCTGTCCTTTCACTAAATTTATTCTGGACATGGTTACGGGGAACTCGCCTTTTGTCTTGAACTGGCTGGAATAGCCCCCACCTCTGAAATATCCCTTGCTTGCCGGGCAGAAACGGGTGTTTTCTAAACAGCGTTCCACATCTTCGTCGGTGACATCCCAGAAAGGTTTCATCAGCGAATTTCCTTCGGTATCCAACTGCTGTCCGGTAGCGTCGAGCGTGGTTGCTCCTGAGTTTAGCAAATGAATAATACCGTCTTTGGCAATACCGGTCAGCTCTTTTCCGGTAACGCGCTTAACCGATTCGGGACTCCAGAAAGTACGCACATCGGAGAAAATCTGTGCCGTGCCGGTCATAAGATGACCAAACAGCATGGGTACTGCATTCAGACTGTCGTTTTCAGTAGCAAAAACAAATGCTTCGCGAATGCCGTTCCAGTCAAAGGAAGTGTTGAGAATCACTTCCGAAAAGTCGCCGTTCGGGTAATAGTCTGTCCACTGGCGCTGTCCCTGAAAACCGCCGGCAATGGCGTTTCTACCAAAAGATTCCTCTCCAAACCCGGCTTCTTTCAGTTTTGGATTGCCAATCATCAGGTCGCGGAAAATCAGTGTCATTTTAACCACTATTTCCCATTCCCAATCTTTGCGTGCACGGTTGCCCTGCCATTTTTTCGGATTTCTGTCATCGCCTTCGATACAGTTCTGGCGGGTCCACTCCAACGCTTTTTCATACTCTTCCTTGTCATAAATTTCTTCATCAATACGGCGTTTCACTTCACTCATATCGACAAATTCGGTGCGCATGCCCAAATAGTCCTGAAAAAAATCGGGATTTACCATGGAACCGACAATTCCCATTGAAGTGTAGCCAAGCGAGAGATAGGATTTTCCTTTCATCTGTGCAACGGCAAGCCCTGCATTGACAAATCTCAAAATTTTCTCCTGAACATCTTCAGGTATTGATGTATCTCCCGAATCCTGCACTTCGCGTCCGTAAATTCCAAATGCGGGCATTCCCTTTTGGGTATATCCTGCAAGAGCTGCAGCCAGATATACCGCGCCGGGGCGCTCGGTGCCGTTAAAACCCCAGACTGCTTTGGGTATCCACGGATTGGAATCCATCACTTCAGTTCCGTAGCACCAGCAGGGAGTAACCGTTAGCGAAACCTCTACCCCTTCGCGCTCGAACTGGTCAGCGCACATTGCCGCTTCGGCAACGCCGCCGATTGTTGTTTCCGAAATCACACATTCAACTTCCTCACCACTGGCAAACCGAAGGTTTTCTTCGATAAGCCGTGCGGCAGCCTTTGCCATATTCATGGTCTGCTCTTCTAACGATTCACGAACTCCTCTTTCGCGCCCGTCAATAACCGGACGTATTCCAACCTTGGGCAATCTGCCTATTAACCTGTTAGCCATACTTTTATATATTAAAATTAATAATGATTTCTGATTGTTTCAAACTTCTTCTGAAATTCGGTTTTACTGTGCTGCAATTTAGAAATTTGTTTTTAACCGAAAAAATGTAATCTCTGTTTTTTTTCAACTTAATATTTTCTGGTAGAACAGGGCATCTTTCCATCCTGAAATCGTTTTCAGCCAGTTTTTATGGATACCGGTTTTCTCAAACCCTGATTTCTCGAAAAACATTATGCTGTTGACATTATCTTCGGCAATGTGTGCATAAAGCTGTTTCAGTCCAAGCCCAATCACCACATATTCTGACAGCGCTTCTAATGCATCGGTGGCATAGCCGCGGTTGCGGTCTTCAATGTCGTGGATTAAAATTCCCACGCCTGCCCTTTGATGATAGGGTTCAAAATCAAACAAATCTATTGCACCCACAGCCCGCCTTTCCCAGTTTTCAATGATAAATCGTATTTGTTTAGTTTCATAAATATCTCTGACAGAGTTTTTTATATATTCATTCAGCACATATCTGGAATATGGAATTCGGGTATTGCTGACCTCCCAGATTTCCATGTTATTTTCCCAGCGGTAGAGCAGGCTGATATCTTCCGGCTCTAACGGGCGAAGAATTATTTTTCCGTGATGTAGTAATTTGCTCATTTTTTCAACTATTTATTTCTCTTTTTCAAACCTTTAAGCAGAATTTCGGCATCAGTCATCATGCTGTAATTTCGTGCATACAGCACATTCAGCCGCTGCTCCCTTTTTTCGTCATCCAGATTGCCGCCAAACATCTCTGCCGGCGAATAAATCCCCGGTTTGAGTTCCGGCAGTCCCGGCGGACTTTCCACAGCACCTGCATATCCCACCCATGATTTGCGCCCTGCCAAAACCTGAAAGATATTATTGAAGCGCTGCCCTTTATTCCTGAAAAACCATATAAACACAGGGCTGAAAATAAAAAATGCCATTGCGGCGGAAAGATCAAAAATCCGCTTTTTTCTACGATTTCCCGGTCTGGATATGGCATTGATATGCACTACATACAAATCGCCGGCAGTGTGAATGGAGTTGCTCCCGATGATGCTGATACTTTCGGGTGGCGCAATTTTAAAATCGATGTCCAACACAGCCAGGTCGAGCATCGCCTGAATGATTTTTGCCGAACTGATGTTCTCTGCACAAAAAATAATTTCATCAATCCGGTTGATGCGCACAATTTCGTTCAGCTGCTCTATTGAGCCAAGATAAAACTCTCCTTCGTCGCTCTCATCAATGGAAATGAACCCTGAAAACTCCGATTTTGCGGGTGTCTGAAATAAAATTTCCCGCACGCGCGCCGCTTCTGCCGGATGCCCGGCAATTGCCGTTCTTTTAGTTTGCCTGATGCCAAAGCCGAATATTTTCCATTTCAGCAAATGGAGAATAAGCCTGTAAACCGGCAGCAGCACTGTTGCCCAGAGCGTTCCCAAAAGGATTAAAAACCGGGAAAACCGGTACGCTTCGCTAACCAATGAATATACTAACAGAATGGCAACAGTTCCCCACAAAACGCCACGGATAACATGCCACAGGCGGAATGATTTTTTATATCCTCCGGAAAAGAAAATGGCTGTCAGCCAGAAAAGGATGTAAACAGGCACAATCCGGTGCATAAATTCCGGCGGGTAGTAGCCCGGTCCGTAGCGGATTTTTTCCCAAAGCGGCGTAAGCAGCAGAAAACCCGAAAAAATCAGCGCTGCATCCAAAAAGGGAAAAAGGAAGCGCTCAAGAATCCTTCGGAAAACCGAAAGCAGCGCCCGGAACCAAATTGCAAAATGAAGCATTACCGAAAAAATGCCGGCTTTTCCGCCCGAAAAGTGTTTTTGGGTGAAAATGATCATCGCTTTGTAAAAGACCTTCACATAATTCAGCGACCCTTTTTTTGTGCTTTCGCCTTTGTAGTGAATTATCGTGGTGCGCGGGAAGTAGTAATTTTTGTATCCGCCCTGAATGATGCGCAGGGAAAGGTCAATATCCTCGCCATACATAAAGAAGGTTTCATCTAACAACCCGACTTTGTCGAGCGCCTCTTTTCGCAACAGCATAAATGCGCCGGACAAAACATCCACTTCGTGAATTTCATTTTTATCCAGATAGGTAAGATGATATTTCCCAAATTTTCTCGAATTGGGAAACAGCTTCGACAAACCTGACATTTTGCAGAAGGCAACCCACGGAGTGGGCAATCCGCGCTTGGATTCGGGAAGAAAATTTCCTTTGCCGTCTATCATTTTCACGCCCAAAGCTCCGGCTTGCGGATTGTCGTTCATAAAACCAATCACTTTCGGGAAGGTATCCTCTTCAACCACTGTATCCGGGTTCAGCAGCAAAATATATTTTCCCCGGGCAACTCTTATCGCCTGATTGTTTGCCTTTGAAAAACCTACATTCTCCTTATTTTCAATGAAATGAATGTCGGGAAACTTTTCGCGAACCAGCCGGGCAGAGCCATCAACGGAGTTGTTGTCAACCACGATGATTTCAACGGATAAACCTTCAGATGCCCTCAATACGGAATGAAGGCACTGCTCCAAAAAGTATTTTACATTGTAGCTGACAATAATTACCGATAGCTCCATTTATTCAGAATGCTCAATTTTAGCCCAAATGTACGATTTCCACAGGAAAAAAGAAAAGCCGGGGCAAATCCACCGTAAAAAGCTCATTTTCCTAAAGAACTTTCATAAGGAACCCGGTTAACCAACGAGCGTCCAAGCGTGATTTCATCAGTATATTCGAGATCGTCTCCCACGGCAACGCCGCGCGCCAGCGTGGTAAGCCTGACGGGGTTGTCCTTCAGCTTCCGGAAAATGTAAAAATTGGTTGTGTCGCCCTCCATCGTAGTTGGCAGCGCAAAAATAACCTCCACAATTTCGGATTGCTCCACTCTCGCTATCAGCGAATTAATCTCTAACTCATTGGGACCGATGCCATCCATCGGTGAGATAATTCCGTTCAGCACGTGGTAAAGTCCGTTATACTGGTGCGTGTTTTCAAGCAGCATCACGTCGCGGATATTTTCCACAACGCAAATTACGGAACTGTTGCGGGCGGGATTTGCACAAATATTACATATTCCGGAATCGGAAATGTTGTGGCAAACCCTGCAGTGCTTAATTTCACTTCGCAAACGAATGATGCTTTCCCCAAAAGTGGTCACCGACTCCTCACTTTGTCTGAGCAGATGCAAAACCATGCGAAGCGCACTTTTCCTCCCGATTCCGGGCAGCTTGGAAAATTCATTCACGGCGGTTTCCAACAGTTTAGACGGATATTTTTCGATATTCATACTCTCAAACTATCAATTCAGAAAAATGAAACTAAAAATGATGAATAAATTGACAAAGAAACAAACTATTAGTAAAAATACTGCAGATTATCTGGCAAAATCCTGATGGGCTACCAAAGCAATTGAAACGCTTAACTTCCTCAATTATTTTTTTGATAGCAGAGATACATCCATCGTTTTACTCAGTTTTAGTTTTCTCTGCTGGCGTAAACAGATTTTTCGCTATGCGAAAAATGACGCCGCATATTATATTAAATGATTATCCGCATGTTTGCCCTAAGTGGAGATTCCCGCCCTTTGGGCGAGAATGACGATGTTGGTGGAGTATTAAAGAGGAGAGATGGCGGCAGAGCCGCCATCTCTCCTCACTCTTCTACCTTAATGACCCCCCGCTGGCGCGGTTTTACAAACCGTGCCTTGCTTTGCAAAAAAACAGAGCAGAGGGAGCAAATACTGTTATTTTTTTGTAGTTTTATAGCAATGAATAAAACACAAAAAATAGTGGAATTTTATCCTCTTAGGTAAGGCATAAATTATAAAACCTGTGCCGCCTCAGCGGTATTTGTGCCAGCAGAGGTTATTGGGAGTAATCGCAGTAAAATAAAGTTTATGCGGGAAATATTTTGCAAATACATGGTTGCTGAAAAAGGAATAAAGTTATATTCCGGTCTGTTGACCGGGCATAAAGCAAGGGTTTACGCCAGCAAAGGGCGTGTGGATAATATTTCGGAAAACATTGCAGGCTCGAATTTTTCCACTACCTTTACCTACGATGAGAAAGGAAGGTTAAAAACGCGCACGCACCCTTCGGGGATTACGGAAACCAACAACTACAACAGCAGCGGTTACTTAGCTTCCATATCGGCGGGGGGTTCAACACGTTACACAGTAATAGCAATGAATGTACGGCAGCAAATAACAGCGGCATATTTCGGCGTGGTTACAGCTACCTATGAGTACAACCAGTATGGGTACCCTGCCGCCACAACTTACGGTCCGGTGCAGAACTACCGTTATTCGTTCAACACCGTAACCGGTAACCTGAACTGGCGGAAAGACAGCCTGAGGAGTTTAACCGAAAATTTTACCTGTGACAACTTAGACCGGCTGAAAACCGTTACCGGCCCGCAAAACCTTACCATGGACTATGCCGCCAACGGCAACATCCTGACCAAAAGCGATGTGGGTAATGTATTCGGATACGAACACCCCACCAAACCCTACGCGCTTACGGGTGTTGAAACTTCAACGGGATTAATCCCCGACGCGTTGCAAACCTTTGCCGCCTACACCTCGTTCGAACAGCCCGCGGTAATAACCGAAAGCCCTTACCAGGCCACCTTTACGTATAACAGCGAAGGGCAACGTGCAAAAATGGAGGTAAAACAAAGCGGGAACACCATCCTTACCCGGTGGTACGTTGGCAGCCGGTATATGAAGGAGACATCGGGGGGCGTTACCAAAGAATATACCTGGATAGGCGGCGACGCCTACTCTGCGCCGGTAGCGGCGGTTAAGCAGGGCTCCACCACCACATACTACGCCGTGCTGCGCGATTACCTTGGGAACATTACCAATGTTGTGGAGGAGGGAGACATTTTAAATCCCGATAAATACAGCTTTGATGCATGGGGGCGCCGGAGAAACCCGGCGAACTGGAGCTATAGTTTAGGCAGCGAACCGGCCCTGTTTGCCGGCCGCGGCTTTACTTCCCACGAGTGGTTGCCGTGGTTTAACCTGTACAACATGAACGGCAGGCTTTACGATCCAATTGTTGGGAGGTTTTTGAGCGCAGACAATTATGTGCAGGCGCCGGGGTTTACGCAGAGTTTTAACCGGTATTCATATTGTTTGAATAATCCTTTAATTTTTACCGATCCGAGCGGGGAAAAAGTTAAATGGTGGCAAATTCCGTTTCTTTTTATGGGGATAACAGGGGCAAATTATGCGATAAATGATTTAATGGGAAAAACCGATTATTCTTTCGGACAGGCGATTGGACATTACGGGGTTGACTTAGCTGCCTTTGTTATTGGCGCCGGAGCAGGCAATGCCGTCTCGTCTGTTATAAATATCGGAGGTTTTCTTGGAGGCATGGTAGCCGGTGCATCTGGCGGTTATGCTGCCGGTTTTGTTGGCGGTTCGGGGCATGCCTGGATGAATGGGGCAGATTTTATGGACGGTTATTTTGCAGGAGTTGGCGGGGGAATAACGAACGGCCTCATAGGTGGCGGTATTGGTGGACTGGTTGGCGGATTTAGTTCAATGAGCCAGCAAGGTAATTTCTGGGATGGTAATTTTAGAACCGGCCCCTCACTGGCAGGAATGGAAGGCGGTGGAAAGGTATATGGGCCTTTTAGCATCCGGGAAATTACGGTATATGGAAACTCTAAATTGGGGATGGGGGCTGTAAGGAATGCCAGTTGGGTTTATGGTATGTCACAAAGCTTTATTAGGCCTTATCAATCTAATGGTTGGGAGAGATTTAGAGACGATTATGGTATTATAGGGAAAATAGGCTATTCGGTAGCTGATGATTTTTGGGTTACAACGCAAAGAATGGTACTCCAGAAACTACCCTCACAGGTAGCTCATCTCAGTGGGTCTGGGGTGGAAGGTGCCGAATTATTAGATGCAGGTATAAATACATTGAGCAATACTGTTCCTATGGGAAGTTATGGTAAAATGCTCGGTATTACGCGAAAACCTTTGAATGCTGCCCAATTTAATAAATTCTATAAAGGAACAGGCATAAATTCAGCGACGAATAGTGGGTATTTTATTCGTCAGAATAACTATATGATTCGAAATAGCAATAACTTTTCAGACTTCTGGAATAGCTTGACAATTGGAGGTTTGATGTTTAATGGATATTAAATTTTGCTGTTATGTTTTATGGCTCTGTAATATTTAGATTTATTGGAACATTAGTGAGATGGATTGTCATTCTGGTTAGGAATATAATCCTTAAGAGGCCTATCTTAACATTTAAAGAAGTTTGGGTCGGCCCCAAAAGTGAAGATTCCATAAACCATGCAAGCTATGAATTTTCAAATATTTTGTTAGGTATGGTTTCGCTATTTGCATTTATTTTAGTTAGCTTATATATATTATAATGAAATAGCTTTTCATATGTTATGGGGTTCATTAGTATTTGAATTCATTGGGGTACTTGTAAGGTTTGCCTTTCAATACTTGTTATATCCGTTGAATAGAAATAAAATAAAAACATTTGATGAAATGTGGAAAGGCCCTGATAAAGAGGATCCAATAAATTTTATTTCTTATGGTTTTTCAAATATTCTTATAGGTTTTAGCGCAATAATAATTTTTGTAGTAATAACAATTTATGTTTTTTAGTATAAACAAAAACTGGCAAGGATTGTCTCGAAGAAGTCTCTTCGCGGCAATCCAAGCCCGCAATGGAACGACTAATTTTGCAACTCAGCAAATAACAGCGGCAACCTTAAGCAGCAAACCCGGCTTTCCCCCTTCGGGGGAACGGGAAGGGGGCTTTTGGATAGGCGGCGACGCCTACTCTGCGCCGGTAGCGGCGGTTAAGCAGGGCTCCACCACCACATACTACGCCGTGCTGCGCGATTACCTTGGGAACATTACCAATGTTGTGGAGGAGGGAGACATTTTAAATCCCGATAAATACAGCTTTGATGCATGGGGGCGCCGGAGAAACCCGGCGAACTGGAGCTATAGTTTAGGCAGCGAACCGGCCCTGTTTGCCGGCCGCGGCTTTACTTCCCACGAGTGGTTGCCGTGGTTTAACCTGTACAACATGTTGAGCGCAGCGAAATCCCGATGTAAATCGGGGAACGGAAGGCTGGGAGTTTATCCCGCTGTAAGCGGGAACCCGGTAGTAGGCCGTTTCCTCAGCGCAGACAATTATGTGCAGGCGCCGGGGTTTACGCAGAGTTTTAACCGGTATT
>CAYNOQ010000012.1:0-43441 GCA_964398855.1 uncultured Mariniphaga sp.
CTCTTTATGATATTGAAATTACGGATGATTTAGTTGGTTTGAGCGAACTAAGTTATACATGGACTGAGGAAGAAGGAGAATTAGCTCCCGGAGAAAGTGTTGCTGCAACAGCTACATACACCATTACTCCCGAGGATGTAATTGCAGGAGAGGTTCTTAATCAGGCTACTGCTAACGCAAAAGATCCTTCAGATGACCCGATAGACGAAACACCATCTTCCGGTAATCCTGAAGAGCCTGGCAAATCAGGCGATGACCCGGAGGAAACACCGCCAACTATTGTTGAAACAGTACCGTTTGAAATTGACGCGATAGCTGACAATGCTTCGGGCATCAATGGCTATACTGGTCAGGAAGATGTCTTGAATGTATTTGACAATGACCTTCTCAATGGTGTTGCTGTAGTTCCATCAGAGGTAACTCTGACTGAGACCGTAGCCGATCCAGAGGGAGTTCTTACATTGAACACCGATGGTAGTGTTGATGTAGCGCCCGGCACTCCTGCAGGCACTTACACCCTGACCTATCAGATTTGTGAGATATTGAATCCAACTAACTGTGATGAAGCAGTAGTAACTGTTGAAGTTGAAGAAGCAGAAATCTTAGCAGAAGATGATACCTATTCAGGCAACGGATACGAAGGATTCACCACCGAAGATTCTGTTCTGGATAATGACACATTGAACGATGACCCGGTTAATCCCGATGAAATCACTTTAACACCGGGCGCTCCGGTTGACGAAGATGGTAATCCGGCTACCGGAATTACTATGAATCCTGACGGAACAATAACCGTGGCGCCGGGCACACTTGCAGGAATATATGTGTATCCATATACTATTTGTGAAAAGTTGAATCCGGAAAACTGCGACGACGCCGTGGCGACCATTACCGTGGAAGCTTCCGAAATTGTTGCAGTTCCGGATATCAACCAAACTCCGGTGAACATTCCGGTTAGCGGCAATGTGCTGACCAACGACATCGGCGAAGGCATTCTGGAAGTGTCGGAAGCAAGCTATCTGGATGAAAACGGCAATAAGCAGCCGTTGTCTCTGAATACTCCGACCGTTATTTATGACGATGCCGGCAATCAGGCAGGAACTGTAACCTTGGATGAAAATGGGGATTACACGTTTGTTCCGGCTGAAGATTATATCGGAAATGTTCCGGTTGAATATACAGCCATCGACTTTAACGGCGCCACCGACCAGACGCTATTGGTAATCAAGGTGCTTCCGGAAGCAGTTTCGGGCAGAAACAACCCGCCGGTTGCTCAGAACGATGCCTTTGTAACCAAGCAGGGATACACTATTTCATCCAATATACTTGACAATGACAGTGATCCGGATGATGATGAGCTGGCTGTTATTGCAGCATCTTTCACCGATCAATACGGAAATGAGAAAAATCTGCCGTTGGGTGCGCCGACCCTGCTCTATGATGAAAAAGGAACCGTTGCAGGGCAAATCACCCTGAATGCGGATGGCAGCTTCGTCTTTACCCCCTTCCCGGGCTTTACAGGAAAAGTACCTCCTCTCAATTATACCATTGAGGATGAAGAAGGACTGACAGACAGCGCTCAGATTTTCATCACCATTCTGAAAGAAGGCACGAAGAACTTAACCTTCGCTGTTGATGATACCAACTCAGCGCCGCAGGGCGAAACAATGACCGGAAATGTGCTTGAAAATGACTACGATTTGGAAGGTGACAATCAGATACTTAGCTCCGTAACTATTGAAGGAACAGAGTATCCTGTTACTCCCGATACCGAAATCACTATAGCAGGCGTTGGAACACTGGTCATCACACCTGACGGAAATTACACTTTCACTCCGGAGGATGACTGGTCAGGTTCACTGGTTGTCAAGCAGACCGTTTGTGACGACAACATCGAAGTGGCTTGCGATAATGCAACGCTCTATCTGACAACAACAGCACTGGGAACTAAGAACTACTGGCACGGTACGGTGGATACCAACTGGGCAGATCCCGAAAACTGGACAGCCCTGTTTGTTCCGGCGGAAGGTGAAGATGTGGAATTTGCCACCGAAGAGAACAACGGCGCAACCGGAGACGGAAACGGCATGGGCGAAGCGGTGAGTGACCTCTACCTTGACACCGACAGGGTTATTGGCAACCTGATCAATAATTCCAATGTTGACCTGGTGGTAACAACCGGAAACCAGCTGGTGATAAATGGTGAAGTGATTGATGAGAATAATCAGGCGGGTACCCTTGTGGTAAAATCATCTCCGGATGAACCCACGGGAACGCTGCTCTTTGCCGATCCTTCGCTGAATGCCAATGTGGATGCCATTGTTGAGTTCTACAACAAAGCTTACGAGTGTGCAACCTGCGGCTTCTACCGCAAGTCCTGGCAGTATTTCGGAATACCGGTTCAGGAGGCACAATTCCCGTATCTCAGTCCACAGGTGGAAACCATCAACGAATGGTCAGAACCAACCGATGGCAACAAGTGGATTTTGCCGGCGCTGCCGATGGAGGCTTTCAGAGGATACGAAATCAACAACAGTTCAACCACGCTGCCAACGCATATCTATGAGTTTGACGGCACATTGAACGTAGGTGATCAAAACGTATCGGTTAGCAAAACAGCCGCAGTAAATTACTCCGGAATAAATCTGATTGCCAACTCATTCACAGCTGCAATACCGATCACTTCCGGTGCAATTCAGACCAATAGCGGATTGCTGAACGAAGAGACCGTATATCTGTTCAACGCCGGAACGCGTGACCAGTGGCGCAAGCTGAACGGTGGAACGGCAACCGGAATTGCCGGTGGTCAGTATCAGGCTGTTCCGCTCAATCTTGCAGGGCAGGCAGGCATTCCCGACAGAATTCTGTCGATGCACACTTTCATGTTGGATGTTACTGCACAGGGCACCGTAACCCTGGATTATGGCGAGCTTGTGAAAAACGAGCTGAACGCATTCACCACACAGCCCTGGAAGTCTGCAATCATTGAACAACCCGCAGAGAAGCAATACCCGCACATTGTGCTGGATGTTATCGGTTCATCATCTGCCGACCGCGTATGGCTGTTTGAAAATGCCGGAACCACCTTTGGCTTCGACAACGGCTGGGATGGCGAAAAGATGGTTGAGCAAGGGTTTACCCAGCTCTTTGTAACAGGCGACGACAACCGCATTTTCCAGGTGGCAACTGTGCCACAGTTTGAAGGCAGCTTCTTCGGACTGAATCCTGCCGAAAGCGAGACTTACAGCCTGAGCATTGCAGCCTCACCCGATGCGGAAGCACAGGGGCTCTACCTCCGCGACCTGATTACCGGAAACAGCTATCCGATTGAAAACGGAGCAGAATTTAGTGTTCCCGGAATGCAATCAGCAGGCAAACGCTTTGAAATCGTTTCCGGAGCCGGAGACTCAGACCTCATGTTTGCCCCGCAGGTAATCATAAATGTAATTGACAACCAGATTGTTGCAACCAACAACTCTGAAGAAGACTGCACGGTCTCCGTTTACGATGCAGCCGGCAAGTTAGTGTTGAAAGGAATGGCGCTGCCTCTGACAACGACCTATGTCGAGAATTCGAGGAGCCTTGCCAGCGGCGTTTATTTAGTAAATGTTCGCGGAACGCAATCCGTTAACAAAACTGAACGTGTAGTAATCAGATGATTCATAAAGTGAATCAAATAATAACAAAGCCCGGAGAATTTCCGGGCTTTGTTATTTTGCGGAGGGGTGGATTTTGAGCAATTCAATGCTGTTTCCGAGTTGGTCGGGGCAGGCGCGCTGTTGTCAGGTTTGTGAGAAATCGTGGCTTGTTCCTGAACCAATTTTGATTATTTTTACGGAATAGAACCAACTATAAGGTCAAGCCCTCTGATTGTTACTATTTCTTAACGGGATTAATTTTTTTATATAATAACAACAACTTAAAATAATGAACCGATTTTTGATGATTTTAGCCGGAATATTGTTCGCCGGAGTTCTTTATGCTCAAACCCATGCTACCTATCCCACTGAGGATGTTTTTGTCCGGGATCCTTTTATTCTCACCAATTTTGAACTGAAAGAATATTATCTCTACCGGACTGCCATGATAGATGGTGAAGATGGACGAAAAAGAAGCGGAGTGGAGATGCTGGTGAGTAAAGACCTGAAAAACTGGACAGGTCCGCAAACAGTTTTCATCACCCCGGATGACAATTGGATTACGGGCAGAATATGGGCTCCTGAGGTTCATGAATATCGTGGAAAATATTACCTGTTTGCCACCATGAATTCAAATGTGGAGTGGAAAAAGAGAAAAGAAGGATGGCCAGCTTACACTTTCCGGGGAACTCAGATTTTTTGGTCTGATTCACCGGGAGGTCCTTTCAAAGCTTTCGGGAAAAAAACTCCTCACACCCCAATGGACAGAATGGCTCTGGATGGAACTTTGTGGGTTGAAGACGATAAGCCCTATATGATCTATTGCCACGAATGGGTTCAGATAGAAGATGGCACGATGGAGTTGGTGCAACTGAAAGAAGATTTATCGGATGTGGCAGGATTATCACTGACTTTATTCAATGCTTCTGCTGCTGCATGGTCCACCGGACATCACTATGAAGACGGAGCAGTATCCTACGTTACAGACGGCTGTTTTTTATATCGAACAAAAGAGAATCGGCTTTTAATGATCTGGTCCAGCTTTAAAGATGGCAGCTATGCCATAGGAATTGCAGAGTCTCTGACAGGGAAAGTTGCCGGTCCGTGGAAGCAACAGGAGAAACCTCTGTTTGAAAAAAACGGAGGCCACGGAATGTTGTTCCGGGATTTATCAGGAAGATTGTTATTGACTTTTCATAGCCCCAACAGCCCTTCCGGCTCCGAAAGAGCCAATATATACGAGGTTATAGACGAGGGAGATACCCTGAGCTTAGGCGATAGAGTACAGTAAAAAGCCATCAAAAAAGACTCCTCTTTTTTGATGGCTTCGACAAGTAGTTACACAAACCGGTGTAACGGGTATAATAAGATGTTATCGTTGTTATTCCACCAGTTCAAATCTTGCCAGCGGCGCCATTCTCGCTTTATTAAGTGAAAGTGTCTTTCCGTCGGTAGAAAGATTATCAACCATTCTTAACACGCGTAAATATTCATTTTCAATGGTGTCGGGACATGCCATCATGGTGGTTGCACCCTGACCAAAACTCAACATCAGCTCATCTTTAATTTTATAGCTCAGCAGAATAATATTGCAATTTGCTTTAGCCTGTGCCCGTCGTTCTTTAGAATCAAAAATCAGAAAATATCTGTCAGCTGTGCCTTCCACTTTCTGCCCGTTCAGCTCAACCAAATGCCACCTTTTGTCTTCAACCAGAATGTTCCCCTCCTTTTTCAAAATGTAGTGATTTTCGAGTGCGCCTGTTACAATATTTCCCTCTAAATCGAGATAACGTACCCGGTTTTCCTCAACTTTAAAGAGAGAAGACCTCTCATTTTTAGGGATTCCCTCCAAATGCACATTATTTCCCTGCCAGCTGAACTTTCCCGAAAGTGTATCTCTGAGTGACACCTCTTTGCCTAAATATTCAGTAGCCAGCAGATAAGTTCCGTCATCATTTAAAGTCAATTCTGTTTCAATACCCTCACAATCGGCACAGGGCAGAACTCCCGAATAGACACCCGCCCAGTCTAAAGAATTTTGTGAAGTATGTCCGTCAATCACCTCTGTCTGTTTTGATCTGTTTTTGCCTGTTCTGGCACAACCCATTATTAACACTGCCATTACGGCAGCAATAAATGTAAGTTTAAAGATTCTTTCAACCATTGTTTTCATATTTTTAATTATTCTTAAATTATTTTGTCGCTGTTGCTTATTTATACAAACAGGCTGCCAATTTACGGATTGACATATTCGTTATCAAAAGATTTTTCGCCTAATGAAAAATCACTCTGCATTTTACATCCTCTGCTACACACAAAAACGTTATCCGCCCGGCAGCAAATATCTGTTTCAATAACACACAAACCTGCCTGCATTAATAAGGCGTTTTTGCAATTAATCTCAACTGCTCTGACAAACCCGGGGTCAACATTGAACTCTTACAGAGTTCCGGTGCAGCGGATTTCGTTACCCCGGATTGCGCCTGTGGCTTATCCGGGGTTATCAATATTTTACTCCTTGCGGAGTAGTAGAAAATAGCCTCCCCCTGCCCGAAGATTTAAAAACTTATGTACCCTAATGTGTCTATGTGGTTCAAGAATAGCGTTGAATTGCTATTCTTCCCTTTTTTAGCACTTACAGCTTACTACTGACATGATATTTCCCGCTTTTCAGGAAGAAGCCTGTTTCTACTGACTCAGCTCTTTCCTGAAGACTTCCGTTTAAAGAAAACTCCTTTGGATTTCCGGGTAAAATAACTTCTGCCTCCACTCCCACAGGTATTTCTACATCCAATTCAAAAGTATCATTGTTAAGCGACCAGTTGACAGACAGCTTTCCAAAAGGGGTGTCCTTAAAAGATTTTGCCCGGGTTATTCCGTCCGGAATTTGTGGTTGAATGAGCACTTTCCGGTATGCAGGCACATTTTCAATAGGGCATATTCCTCCCACCGCCTGATAAAACCACGAACCAATTCCGTTGTAGCAGTTATGAATATGGCTTCGTTCTCCGTTCCAGTGCTCCCAGGTGGTGGTTGCTCCGTTGTCAAGCATATAAAGATAACCCGGATACTCCCGTTTTTTCAGCATGGAATACATCAGGTTTGCTTCCCGGTTTTTGGTAACCCACTCGGTTATCACCGGCAGTCCGACCAATCCGGTTGCCAAATGACCATTACGTTTGTTGAAGGTTTCATTATAAAATGCCTCCACAACATTACTGTATAAATCTTCCGGTACCACGCCGGAAATCATCGGGAAAGCGAGATCAACCTGCGTGCCGGTGCCATAAGTATTTTCAGTTTCATTAAAAAAGCGCTGATGGATAACTTTCTGTAATTCAGCTTTTTTAAGAGCATAGCGATTTGCATCTTCGTTTTTGCCGAGCACCCCCGCAATGCGCTCCATATTATCATAACATACAGCAACGAAAGAGTTATTTACCACATCAACCGATGCTTCATGCGTCTGGTCAATCCCTTCGGGAGTTGCCCAGTCGCCGAGATACCAACTGCGGTAATCGGTGTCGGGCCATCTTTTCAAAAGTCCGTCAACCGTATGTTGATCCACATAGCCTAACCACTTCTGCATGACGGGATAATATTTCTCCAGAATAAGCGTATCCCCATAATTCTGAAAGGTTTGCCATGAAGCCGTAATGATAAATCCACACCAGTAGGGACCGCCTCCGGCACGGTAGGGATTGGGCGCCGTGTGCGGCATTCCGCCGTCTTCACGGATAGCATCAGCCCATGCCTGCAACCAGTTATTATACAAAGGGCCAAGGTTGAACATGGTTTGTGCAGTCAGGGTCGAAGCGTTTCCATCGCCGCCATAACCTAACCGCTCAATTTGCGGGCAGTCAACAAAATCGCCGCCAATGCTCAGGCATTGCAGCGTGTAAAACAGCATATCATGGATGGCATTCATATCCGGGTCGGAACATTCAAATCCGGAAGCGGGCGCAAAGTCAGTATGTACAAGAAATCCTTTAATAGAACCGATACCCGGCATCTCCTTCAATCCGGTCACGCGAATGTAGCGAAATGCCTGATAGTTAAATTTGTTAGAAAAAACCTCCTCCCCATCTCCCGAAGCAACATATTCATCCCAGCGGTTTTTATTTTGAAATTTATTGTTCCCATCCAAAAAATCGTTGTACTCCATTTTCACCCGCTGAGATTTTGCAAGTTTTGGAAACCGGAATTCAATCCATCCCGTGAAATTTTTCCTCATATCCACCAGAAAAGTGTCCGGCGAAATTTCAATGATTGCGCCGGGAGTAATTACTTCAGTAATCGCATTGTATTCAGTCATTTGCGGAGTTGACTTATGCTCAGAAATATTAACCAGCGAAACCGGCAGCCAGGGATTTTCTGCATTTTCCGGATTCAAATCATTTTTTGCAATTGCTCCATCAACGATTTCACCCCCAAACTGACCCGGGCGCCAATTGCCATGACGAGTATAACTGCTTTTTCGCCCTTTCCAGTCAGGTCCGGTAAAGCAGATAATTTCCCTGTTTTTTTTCTGAACTTTTTCCAATTGTGCACGTACAACCGGACCGTTATTTTCCACTCCCGGCAATCCTTCGGTGTACCATCCGCTGCCGAGCCAGATCATCAAATCGTTTTTCCCTTTTTTCAAGAAAGACGAAATATCATAAGTGTTGACAAGCGACCGTTTTCTGAATTCGGAAACAGCCGGAGTCAGCACTCCCGGACTTGCCTTTTTACCGTTCACATACACTTCGTGATAGCCCAATGAGTTGACATGAAGACAGTAACCCATGCCTGCATCATTGATTTCAAAAGAGCTGTAGAGCTGCGGGCTTTCCCGGTAACCGGCATCCGTATTAAAAGCAATGTAGGAAGCTTTCCAGTCGCTTTCGCCAAGTAATCCCACACTGAAATTTGCCGGTTCGCTCCAGGTTGAAACATTACCTGCCTCATCCCAAACCCTCACTTTCCACCAGGCTGCCGAACCAGAATTCAAAATCTCCCCATTGTATGGAACCATGATGGATTCTCCGGAATTTACCTTCCCGGAATTCCACAGATCAGCCCTGTTTTTGCTCAACAAACTGATGTCACTCGCAACTAACAACTGAAAAGCAGATTGCTCCGTTCCATTTTCGGAACTGCTAATCTTCCAGTTGAAACGGGGAACAGTTTTATCAATTCCCAACGGATTACTCAATCCTTCGCACTGAAGGTCGAAGACTTTCAAATGATTTTTGGGAGTACAGGCATCAAAAAGGATAAAAAAGAAAACAACAGAAAAAAGATTAATACGTTTCATAGCGAATCAGTTTATACTTTTAAAAATATTTTTCACTTTTGTAATAATATCAATGATTAAATTGATTTACAAGCCACTCATAGGTTTTTTCCCTCATTTCAGGCGAAAAGCGGTTAATATCAGCGGGTATTTCCAACTGAAGATTTTCTTCGGAGTTATGTAGCTTGTATATTTCTGCCACCTGTTCAACACATTGCTTAACATCTTCAATATGAGCATCCTTATCAAACTCAGGTGCAATGACAAAAACCGGACGGGGAGCCATTGTCGCAATAATTTCATTGAAATCTACAGGAATATGCGCTTCATTTCCTACAAAAAAACCCAATCTCGGCAGTAGCCCGTGAAGATGGGAAAAGGTCATAATTCCTTCTGTTCCCCTCCCTAATGAATTGGTACGCATGGGTGTAAAGCCTGCTACGGAAACTGCTCCGGCAATCCGTTCATCCAGAGATGCGGCATATAAACCAACTGTGGCGCCCAAAGAGTATCCGGCTACGATAATTTTGTCCGCATCAATGAACTCCATATTGGAAAGCGCCTCCACGGCGCCTCTCGTATCGGCAACCATTTTTCCCAATTTCGACCAGTTGGGATAACGCTCATAAAAACGGGTTGCCTCCTCAATACGGTTTCCAAAACCGGGCAAATCGAAGGTGAACACCGCAAAGCCCCTGTCTGTGAGCGATTGCAAAATATCGTTAATACCGTGATATGAATTGAATCCTTTGGAGTAATCGTATTCATGCAGATAAATAACCACCGGAAGATTTTGGTTTTTCATCTCTCCCGATTCATTCAGCGGATAATAGAGATACCCAAACAGCTGGTCTCCAAAACCGCGATACGGACTAACCGGCATTACGCCCATGCTTTTATTCCCAATCGGGCGCTTGAGAAAAGTTCCGAAACCGGCTTCTCCCCCACCCGCTCTGCTTAGCTTTTCGGGTCCGGGATTGGTAACTCCGGGTGGCTCGTCACCTAAAATCCATCGTATTTTCTGCTGAATTTCACTTTTACGGTTTTTCCAACTCGCCGGTGATTTAACTGTTAAACTGTTGCCGTCCATTTCCGGAAAATCCTGCGGGTTTATATTTTTCTTACTGATTTCTTTCCATTGATCAAATGAGTAGTTGCAAAAAAGTTTGCTTTCCGGCAGATAATCACTTCGTTTAAAAACATAATCAAAAAAATCGATATACTCTTCCATATCTCGGGCGCTGATGCTGTGCAATCCGTATCTTGTTCTGATTGCAACATGATTTTCGGCGCCCAAAAACTTATAGACTTTTTTGGATGCATGATACGCCTGCTCAATTCCCCAGATATTGCTTGCCCCTTCTGAGAGCGCTGTGCTGAGCATCAGTCCGCGCGGAGCAATAAGCGCCATAAATGAGTTCTGGTCAACCGGCAGTTTGTGCTCCCTGCCGATAAAAAAGCGAAGTCGCGGATGAAGCCACGAAGGGCGGGCGCTTGCCAAAAGTGCAATATCTTCAATATCGAAATTTTGCGAAGTATAACGCCAGGGTACTTCTGCACCGGTGCCCCCGCTGCTTGGAACACATGCAGAAATCCGCTCATCAAACGCTGCTGCCATAAGCGAAGTTTTTCCGTTGCGGGAATGCCCGGAAATTGCAATTTTTTTCTGATCAACTTCCGGTAGTGTAAAAAGATAATCAATAGCTCTTGAAGCGCCCCACGCTCTACGCATCAGACGCGTGAAATCATATTTATCTGCCCATATTTCCGCATACTTCTCCGTGTCATCTTTGGAATCGGCGCCGGCATAAACACAGCCAATATATCCGCGCCGCACAGCCACCTGCGCCCACTCCCGGTGGTTCCACTGCGTCAGGAAAACCGGAAATGCTCCTTCACCCGGCGGAAGCATCAGCTCAAGCGTCAGTTTTGCCTTGTGGTCAGGGCCAAACGAAAGTTCAACCATACGAAGCAACACTTCACCATCAGCTTTTTCACTCAGAATTTCAACTTTCAGATTATCGGGCGCCGGCGGAAATGTGCCGGAAATGTAGTGCTGCAACTGCTCCTTCATCCACGCTCTTTTCTCCTGCCACTGTTCCGGTGTTTTCACCGGAATGTTTTTCACGCCTTCATCTAACACAAGCGGATCAGGCAAAAACGGCAGCGACGGCATCTGGTCGAAATCGGGCGGCAATTCACCGGTGCGCTCAAGCCAGTCCGCAAAGGTTCTGTCGGCAAATGTCAATCTCCCCCTGGCGTCAAACGCACTTTTTTCATCTAACTGGTCGGGCGGTAAAACTTTTAGAATCAACTCTAAATTTGCCTTTTGCTTCGATTTATTCTGATTTTCTACATTTTTTTTCTTGTCGGGACTTGCGCCAATGCTGCCTGCGGTAAAAACTAAAAGCAACAAAAAATAAAGAAGGGATTTTACCTTGTACTCTGAATTTTGAAAAAAATGGTAACTCATTGTCAATGAAGGTTTTTTATTTATAAAATCACACTGAATTATTTCAGATGGTTTTTACATACAAATTGATTAGCTAAAAACACATTCTGAAAACAATCCAATCAATAAAGAAAAATAAATAACCTTATAATACCAAATTGAAAATGGAATTCAGTAACCGCTTAACAACCTTTCCTTACACATTAAACCTGAAATGAATAATATCGCCATCCTGCACAACATACTCTTTGCCTTCAACTGCAATTTTTCCGGCGTCGCGGCAGGCGTGTTCCGAGCCTAAACGGATATAATCATCATATTTAATCACTTCTGCGCGTATGAATCCTTTTTCAAAATCTGTGTGAATTTTACCGGCTGCTTTTGGCGCTTTTGTTCCCTTAACGAAAGTCCATGCCCGGCTTTCATCCGAACCGGTAGTGAAAAAAGTTTGCAGGTTGAGCAACCTGTAAGCTGCATGAATAAGCTTGTTCACGCCCGGTTCATCCAAACCAAGCTCTTTTAAAAAGAGTTGTTTTTCTTCATACGTTTCAAGCTCTGCTATATCGGCTTCCGTGGCAGCGGCAACCACCAAAAATTCGGCATTCTCATCTTTTATTGCTTCTTCCAGCGCTTTCACATAGCTGTTGCCCGTTTTGGCAGAAGCTTCATCCACATTGCAAACATAAAGAACCGGCTTATTGGTCAACAGAAAAAATTCTCCGGCAAGACGCTCCTCTTCTTCCGGCAAAACCAAAGTGCGGGCAGAAAGCCCTTTTTCCAAAACTTCCTTATAACGTAACGCCAGATCATACAACTTTTTGGTTTTTGAGTCAGCGCTATGCTTTGCCTGCTTTTCAAGCTTTTCAATACGGTTAATAATGGTCTCCAGGTCTTTTAGCTGAAGTTCGGCATCAATAATTTCCTTGTCGCGAACCGGATCAACCGAACCGTCAACGTGTACAATATTATTGTTGTCAAAACATCTCACCACATGAATAATTGCATCGGTTTCGCGGATATTTCCCAAAAACTGATTGCCTAATCCTTCCCCTTTACTCGCACCTTTAACTAAACCGGCAATATCTAAAATCTCCACAGTGGTTGGCGTAACCCGCTTAGGATTATCAATTTCGGCAATTTTTATCAGTCTGTCGTCTGGAACGGTAATAATTCCGAGATTGGGTTCAATCGTGCAAAATGGAAAATTTGCCGATTGTGCCCGGGCATTCGACAGGCAATTGAACAAAGTGGATTTTCCCACATTGGGCAGACCGACAATACCACATTTAAGCGCCATAATATCCGTTTAAAAATTTGCCGTGCAAAGGTAATCGAATATTGATTTTTTACATTTTCTTCCCGTTTAAAAACAGTTTTGGGAAACTTTACATTAACTCCGGTAAAATTTATTGTATATAACAGCCGTTAAAAAGTGAAATACTACCTTTGTTAAAAAGCATGAATCTTTAAATGCCAAAACACATCCTGAAAAAGAATTAAACCTTTCAGGATACTTCTTGTCTCACAGGTAAATTGCGCAATATGGAAGAAGACCGCCGGCTCATTCAGGATTTAAAGGAAGAAAGCACCCGCGAGCGTGCGTTCAGCCGGTTAGTGGAAATTTATCAGGAGCGGCTCTACTGGCATATTCGCAAAATTCTGCTTAACCATGAAGATACCGATGACGTGCTGCAAAACACTTTTGTTAAAGTGTGGAGAAGCATTGAAAATTTTCGCGAAGAGTCTTCGCTCTACACCTGGCTCTACCGCATTGCAACCAACGAGTCGATTACTTTTCTCAATTCAAAAAAGCGCAGGGCTATGCTTCCGCTGAACGATGTGAGCGATTATCTGCGGGACAATTTAGCTGCCGACCCCTATTTTGAAGGAGACGAACTGCAGATGAAGCTGCAACAGGCAATTCTCCGGTTGCCGGAAAAACAGCGCATAGTTTTTAATCTGAAATATTTTGAAGATATGAAATACGAAGATATGTCAAAAATATTAGACACTTCGGTTGGTGCGCTGAAAGCTTCATATCATCATGCAGTGAAAAAAGTGGAAGAATTCATTCTGAAAAATGATTGAATTTGCGAACATTAAACTTTTAATTAGTTAGTAAGTCAAACATGCAAATTTGCTATAATGAGTAATTTAAAAAAGATAGCACCCAAATTATCGGAAATAAACAAGGAACAGCCGTTCGGTGTTCCCAAAAACTATTTCGATGATTTTCCGGCAAGGCTCCATGCAAAAATTGAAGCTGAAAAACATGCTCCGCTTCAAAAGCAAAATTCGGTGATCAGATACCTGAAGCCGGCTTTGGGACTTGCTGCCGGTTTTGCAATGATTTTCCTGATTGTTTATTGGCCCATTAAATCATTTCTGCCTGCTTATCTTGCTAAAAAAGAGAGCTACATTGAGCAGACTACAAACAATGAAGATATTTACCTTTCATATATAGAAAAGTTAGATGAAAGTTCTTTCTTTTCCCTGTTAAACGGCAATGGGGAATCAATACTAACCGGTTTCAACGATGAAGATTTGCTGAGTTACATCAGCTCCAATGTTTCAGATTACGAGATTTATATTTATGCTGAAAATTAAAAATTGAGAAAAATGAAGAAAACAATAACATCAACTTTTATCCTGTTCCTTTTTGCCATGACAACCTTTGCGCAGCCTAAAGAGCTCAATCATGCGGACAGGTGGGAAAAATTTCAAGCTGAAAAAGTGGCTTTTCTCACTTCAAAACTGGAACTGACTCCCGATGAAGCACAAAAATTCTGGCCCGTTTATAACCAGATGGAAAAAGAGCGGTGGGAGATTCAGAAATTAAGACGCGAAATAGAGGAGCGTGTGCAAAATGCGGAGGAGACCATGTCGGACAACAGGATAAAACAGCTCACCCGCGAAGTTGCCGGGAATATGCAAAAGGAAGCCGACATTATGAAGAACTACAACGAAAAACTGCTCGAAGTTCTCACCCCGCGAAAAGTGTTGAGATTATATAAAGCGGAGAATGAATTCAGGCTCTATATGATTAAAAAATTCAGAGATGAAAAGAGAGAAGGAAAATAGATAATACGGAGACAAAAAAAGGTAGTTAAAAAAAAGACAGGTATTAATTTGCCTGTCTTTTTTTGTCCTACAATGTCTTAAACCATTCCTGAAAGTATTTCCCTACAATCGGGGTTTCCTTTTTTTCTCCCTGAACGGCGCCAACCAGGCTCAAAATCCAGAATACGAAAACCACGATGTTTAAAATCCATCCGAGAATAGGAATAAAAGACAAAACAAGGCCCAAAAGATACAGCCCAAGTAGCTGACGAATATAATAGCTTGCAAATTCGTCTTTTTCACTGCTGTTTAACACGAGTGCTATGATCCAGCCAATCAATGTAATGTGAGCTACAATAGCTTTTGTTTTTCCATCCATTTTTAAAACATTTTTAAGGTTTGGCTAAAAATAGATAAATTAAAACAGATAAACCTATAAAACCGCAATGATTTTTTAGAAATTTCCAATTTTATTTTTCCCAACAAGTCAATTCAGGACAAAACAATCCGTTTATTAATTTTTATTAATAAAAACACACTTTTATTTTCATTTTTAAAAATTATTCCAATATTTGCAGAGAATCGTAAGTAAAAAATGAAATTAGTGAACAACATATCATCTCTCATTCTCATTATTGGTATTATTCTTCTAATCCGGAAGAGATGAGAATGGTGTGTTGACAAGATACAGTAAAAGCGGAATAGCCATTCTCAGAAAAAGGGAATGGCTTTTTTTTTAAGTTTAACAAAAAAAGGAAGATAACATGAGCGACAGACTTTTCATTTTCGACACGACCCTGCGCGACGGTGAGCAGGTTCCGGGATGTCAGCTGAATACTGTGGAAAAAATTGAGGTTGCCAAAGCGCTGCAGGAGCTGGGTGTCGATGTCATTGAAGCCGGTTTCCCCATTTCAAGTCCCGGTGATTTTGAATCGGTAGTGGAAATTTCCAAAGCGGTGACCTGGCCAACAATTTGTGCTCTCACGCGCGCAGTGCAAAAAGATATTGACGTTGCCGCCGATGCGCTAAAATATGCGAAGAAAAAGCGTATTCATACCGGTATAGGAACTTCCCCGTTTCATATCAAACACAAATTTAATTCAACGCCCGAAGAGGTTCTTGAACGCGCGGTAGATGCCGTGAAATATGCAAAAAAATATGTAGAAGATGTTGAGTTCTACGCCGAAGATGCCGGACGCACCGACAACGAGTATCTCGCCCGTGTGATTGAGGCGGTGATCAAAGCCGGCGCCACAGTGGTGAATATTCCAGACACCACCGGTTATACCATGCCCCACGAGTTTGGTGAAAAAATCAAATATCTGGTTGACAATGTAAGCGGTATTCACAAAGCGGTGATTTCCACCCATTGCCATAACGATCTGGGAATGGCAACAGCCAACACCATTTCAGGAATTATCAACGGCGCCCGTCAGGCAGAAGTAACCATCAACGGAATTGGAGAACGCGCCGGAAATACATCACTTGAAGAGGTGGTGATGACCTTGAAAAGCCGTTACGCCGTTTTGGGTATTGAAACGGGAATCAACACAAAGCAAATTTACAACACCAGCCGGCTGGTTTCCAGGCTAATGAATATGCCTGTTCAGCCCAACAAGGCGATTGTGGGAAGAAATGCGTTTGCGCACTCATCGGGAATTCATCAGGACGGCGTGCTGAAATTTCGCGAAAACTATGAAATCATTGACCCGGCAGACGTCGGCATCAATGAGTCTTCCATTTTGCTCACCGCACGAAGTGGTCGCGCCGCATTGAAACACCGGCTTGAGTTGCTTGGATTCGATCTTTCGCAGGAGAAACTGAATGAGGTTTACGAGAGATTCCTGAAACTTGCCGACAAGAAAAAAGATATCCGTGATGACGATATCGCCTTGTTAGCCGGAGATGCAACCCATCACGAACGCCGCATAAAACTCGATTTTCTGCAGGTGCTCACCGGAAAAAGTCTTACCCCGATGGCTATTGTCAGCTTAAATATTGCAGGTGAAAAATTTGAGGCAACATCTTCCGGCAACGGTCCGGTGGATGCAGCCATCAAAGCGGTAAAACAGATTATCCGCAGGCAGGTTTCCATTGAGGAGTTTCTTGTTCAGGCAATTACACGCGGAAGCGACGACATCGGAAAAGTACACATGCAACTTGAATATAACGATATGATATATCACGGCTTTGGCGCTCATACCGATATTGTTACCGCATCTGTTGAAGCTTTTTTAGACGGAGTGAACAAGCTGCCGCTGACAGAATAGATTGAATTAGTTTTAAAATTTTAAAATATAGCATATAATATATAATATGGAACAGAAAACTCTTTTCGATAAAATCTGGGACGCCCATGTGGTAAAACAAGTTGAAGGCGGACCCAATGTGCTGTATATCGACCAGCACCTGATACATGAAGTAACCAGTCCGGTTGCATTTTTGGGATTGAAAAACCGGGGATTGAAAGTGTTCAGACCCGATCAGACCACTGCAACACCTGACCACAATGTTCCAACCGAAGATCAGCATCTCTCCATAAAAGATGAATTGTCGCGCCACCAGGTGGAAATGTTGAAGAAAAACTGCATAGAGCACGGCATCACCCTGCATGAACTGCAGAGCGAATCGCACGGGATTGTGCATATCATCGGACCTGAATTAGGAATAACCCAGCCGGGACTTACCATCGTCTGCGGCGACAGCCACACTTCTACGCACGGTGCTTTTGGCGCCATCGCGTTTGGCATCGGAACCAGCGAAGTGGAAATGGTTCTGGCAAGCCAGAGCATCATGCAGCCCAAACCGAAAAAAATGCGGATAACCATAAACGGTGAGTTAAAAAAGGGAGTAACTGCAAAAGATATAGCGCTTTATATTATTTCTCAAATTTCAACCAGCGGCGGCACCGGGCATTTCATTGAATATGCAGGCAGCACCATTACGGGGCTCTCCATGGAAGGGCGGATGACGCTCTGCAACCTGAGTATTGAGAGTGGTGCCCGCGGCGGCATGATTGCCCCCGATGAAACCACCATCAATTACGTGAAGGGAAGAAAATTTGCCCCCAAAGGTGAAGAGTGGGATAAAGCGGTTGCCCGCTGGCGTGAACTCAAAAGCGATGACGGTGCCGTTTTTGACACGGAATACACCTTCAGCGCTGATGATATTGAGCCGATGATCACCTATGGCACAAATCCGGGAATGGGCGTGGGAATCACAAAAAGTATCCCCACCACCGAAAAGATGAACGGAAGCGACAAAAACACTTTCCTGAAATCCCTGAAATATATGGGCTATTCCGAAGGCGAACAGATGCTGGGAAAAAAAGTGGATTACGTTTTCATTGGCAGTTGTACCAACGGACGGATTGAGGACTTCCGCACATTTGCCGGTTTTGTTAAAGGAAAAAAGAAAGCCGACAATATTACGGCATGGCTTGTGCCCGGCTCAAAGCAGGTGGAAAAGCAGATTCGCTCGGAAGGATTGGATAAAATTCTTAAAGAAGCCGGATTTGAATTGCGACAGCCTGGCTGTTCCGCTTGTTTAGCAATGAATGAAGACAAAATTCCCGAAGGAAAATATGCGGTATCCACTTCAAACCGAAACTTTGAAGGGCGCCAGGGACCGGGGGCGCGTACCATGCTTGCCAGCCCGCTGACAGCAGCTGCCGTTGCAGTTACCGGCGTTATCACCGATCCCAGAAAGATGTTGTAAGTTATAATTACTGTTTAACTCATTTATTGAAAATAAAATACAAAAGATATGGCATACGATAAATTTTCAGTCATAACTTCACCGGCAGTTCCCCTGCCTGTAGAAAACGTGGACACCGACCAGATAATTCCGGCAAGATTCCTGAAAGCCGTAGAACGCAAGGGCTTTGGAGAAAATCTCTTTCGCGACTGGCGCTACAACAGAGATGGCAGTCCAAAACCGGAATTTCAGCTAAATGACCCGAAATATACCGGGAAAATTTTGGTAGGCGGAAAAAACTTCGGCAGCGGTTCCAGCCGCGAACATGCTGCATGGGCAATTTATGATTACGGATTCCGCGTTGTGGTTTCCAGCTTTTTTGCCGATATTTTTAAAAATAATTCGCTGAACAACGGATTGCTACCGGTTGTGGTTTCACCTGAGTTTTTACAAAAGATTTTCAGCGCTATCGAAAAAGATCCGCAGACCGTTTTTGAAACCGATTTGGAAAAGCAGACTTTCACCATTCTGGAGACCGGTGAATCTGCTGAATTTGAAATTAATGCATATAAAAAACACTGCCTGCAAAACGGACTGGACGATATTGATTATCTGATAGCCATGAAAGATGAAATTGCTGCTTTTGAAGCAGCCAGATAAAATAAAAAATGACAAAATCAGTTGATGCAGACCTAAATCAGGTCACCATAATGGATACCACCCTGCGCGACGGGGAACAGACTTCGGGAGTATCTTTCAGCGACAGCGAGAAACTAAGTGTTGCCAAAGTGCTGCTTGATGATTTGCGTGTTGACCGCATCGAAATTGCATCCGCACGGGTATCGGACGGTGAATTTAAAGGGGCACAGCAGGTTTTGCGCTGGGCTGCCGAAAGAGGATATCTCGACCGGGTGGAGATTCTCGGTTTTGTGGATGACCGGGTTTCACTGCAATGGATTGCCGATGCCGGCGGGAAAGTGATAAACCTGCTTTGCAAAGGTTCCCTGAAACATGTCAGCAGCCAGCTCCGCAAGACACCGGAGCAGCACCTTGCCGATATAAAAAAGGTAATCGCCAACGCCGGTGAAATGGGAATCAAGGTGAATGTTTATCTTGAAGACTGGTCAAACGGAATGCGAAATTCCAGAGATTATGTCCATTTTCTGGTAGAAAATCTGTGCAGGGAAAAAATTGAGCGAATTATGCTCCCCGACACGCTTGGAATTCTCGACCCGGATGAAACCTACGATTTTTGCAGGGAAATGGTAGAGACCTACCCGGAAACAACATTTGATTTTCATGCCCACAACGATTACGACCTGGCTGTTGCCAATGTTTTCAATGCCATAAAAGCGGGAGTTCGCTGTGTGCACACAACCGTGAACGGACTTGGCGAAAGAGCAGGAAATGCCCCGCTTTCAAGCGTTATAGCCATTGTTCGCGATCATCTGAAAATGGACATCAATGTGAACGAAACCCAGCTAAACAAAGTTTCCAGGTTGGTAGAGCTGTTTTCGGGAATACGGATACCTGCCAACAAACCGCTGATTGGTGAATTTGTATTTACGCAGTGCAGCGGAATTCATGCCGATGGCGACAACAAGGATAATCTTTATTACAATGAGCTGCTCCCCGAGCGTTTTGGGAGAGTGAGGCAATATGCTTTAGGAAAAACTTCGGGAAAAGCAAATATTCAGAAGAATCTGGAAGAAATCGGAATTGATCTTGACCCGGAATCGCTCAGAAAAGTTACCCAGAGAATTATCGAATTGGGCGATAAAAAAGAGACGGTTACTTTAGAAGAGCTGCCCTATATTGTGGCTGATGTGCTGCACAGCGACCGCATTGAGCAAAAAATCAGGGTAGTCAATTTTTCCGTCAGCCACACCATGGGACTTCGTCCGGTTGCCAATGTCAGCCTGGAGATTGAGAACGTAATTCACGAAGCAATCAGCGATGGAGACGGGCAGTATGATGCTTTTATGAAAGCCGTGCAGAAAATCTACAAGCGGCTGAACAAGTCATTCCCAAAACTGATTGACTACGTGGTTACCATTCCGCCAGGCGGCAAAACAGATGCGCTTGTTGAAACGGTAATTACCTGGAAAAACAGCCGTGAATTTAAAACGAAAGGGCTTGATCCTGACCAGAATGCAGCAGCCATTAAAGCTACCATTCGCATGTTGAACATCATCGAGAACGAGTATAAACAATAATAACGGGAGTTTTTCCAAAAAATGAGAAACCCGGGATTTACAGCCTTAAAACCGGCTGATTCCGGAAATGAAAAATTATACTGAAAATGAAATTGAAAATTGCAATTCTTCCCGGAGACGGAATCGGACCGGAAATTACAGAGCAGGCAATGAAAGCCGTAAAGGCAATAGCCGCAAAGTTTGAACACGAACTGAAATATGAGTACGGAATAACCGGTGCAACCGCCATCGATCAGGTTGGAGACCCCTATCCCGAAGAAACTCATCAACTGTGTATGAATTCAGATGCAGTGCTGTTTGGCGCCATTGGCGATCCACGTTTCGACAACAACCCCAAAGCGCCGGTGCGCCCGGAGCAGGGACTGCTTGCCATGCGTAAGAAACTGGGATTGTATGCCAATATCCGTCCGATTGAAACTTTTGAATCACTGCTGCACAAATCGCCGCTTCGCCGTGAACTGGTTGAGGGAGCAGACTTTGTCTGCATCCGTGAACTGACCGGCGGAATTTACTTCGGCGAAAAAGGAAGAAGAGACAACGGAAATACCGCTTTTGATACCAATATCTATACCCGTGAAGAGGTGGAGCGCATTCTGAAATTGGGTTATGAATTTGCTGCAAAGCGCAACAAGAGACTCACTGTGGTTGACAAGGCAAATGTGCTGGAAAGCTCGCGCCTGTGGCGGGAAATTGCTCAGGAGATGGCGCCGCAATATCCTGACATTCAAACTGAATACATGTTTGTGGATAATGCTGCTATGCAGATTATTCAGTGGCCCAAAAATTTTGATGTGATGGTTACTGAAAATATGTTCGGCGACATCCTGACCGACGAAGCAAGTGTTATCACAGGCTCTCTCGGATTGCTGCCTTCAGCATCCATCGGACTTCACACTTCGGTTTTTGAACCGGTTCACGGCTCCTATCCGCAGGCTGCCGGAAAAGATATTGCCAATCCGGTTGCCACCATCCTTTCGGCTGCCATGATGTTTGAGTATGCCTTCAATCTGCCCGAAGAGGGAAAAGTCATACGCAAAGCAGTTGCAGACTCCATGGCAGAAGGGTTTGTTACAGAAGATATTGCAGAGGGAAAAGCCCGGAAAACTTCGGAAGTTGGCGATTGGATTGCGGAAAGAATTGAAAAAATGTAAAACTTTTTAAAATATCCCGAACGGGAATTGATTTTTAGGAACTGTTCGCTGAGAACGGTTCTTTTTTTTATTCAAAATTTGATTTATAACTATCTTTGCTCAAAATTTGAAAATGAAAGATACAGATTCATATTTTCCCAGGCTGCACGACATCAATCAGGCAAAAATCACCTTGCAAAATATTGCATTGCACACTCCATTACAGCGAAACCAGGGGTTGTCCGAAGAGTTCGGCGCCAACATTTTGCTGAAACGGGAAGATTTGCAAGCTGTCCGCTCCTATAAAATCCGTGGCGCATTCAATAAAATCTCGCAGTTATCGAAAGAGGAGATGGAAAAGGGAGTGATTTGTGCAAGTGCCGGAAATCATGCGCAGGGTGTCGCTTTCTCATGCCGCCAGCTGAATATTCATGGCAAAATTTATATGCCTGCCACCACGCCCCGTCAAAAAATCCGGCAGGTGGAACTGTTCGGAAAGGAAAATGTGGAAGTTATTTTAACCGGCGACACTTACGATGCTGCCGAAGCTGCCGCACTTGAGGATAGCCGGAGTTCGGGAAAAGTTTTCGTTCACCCTTTTGATGACAAGAAAATCATTGAAGGGCAGGCAACAATAGGTCTCGAAATTTTGCAGGACGCACAGGCATCAGTCGATTATGTTCTGATACCCGTTGGCGGCGGCGGACTGGCAGCCGGTGTGGGCAGCTATTTCAAGCAGGTCAGTCCGCAGACGAAAATCATCGGCATTGAACCTGCCGGTGCAGCTTCAATGAAAAGCTCATTAGATGCCGGCAAAGTAGTTGAATTAGACGATATTGATAAATTTGTGGATGGCGCTGCCGTAAAAAAAGTGGGCGAGATCTCTTTTGGAATTTGCCAGAAAGTAATTGATCGCCTGGAAATTATCCCCGAAGGACGGATTTGTACCAGAATTCTGGAGCTGTACAATCACGATGCAATTGTGATGGAACCGGCAGGTGCGCTTTCCGTTGCAGCATTGGATTCGCTGAGGGAAGAAATCAGAGGAAAAACCGTGGTTTGCATCATCAGCGGCAGCAACAACGATATTACGCGCATGGAGGAAATTAAGGAGCGTTCTATGCTCTATGAAGGGCTGAAACACTACTTTATCGTGCGTTTTCCGCAACGCGCCGGCGCATTGCAGATTTTTGTGAATTCGGTGTTAGGTCCCGGCGATGACATCACCCATTTTGAATATTCCAAAAAAACAAATCGTGAAAAAGGACCAGCGGTCATCGGTATTGAAATTCAGAAAAAAGAGGACTTCAATCCGTTGATTCAGCGAATGAAAGAGAACGGATTTGTGTTTGAATATCTAAATGAAAAACCGGACCTGTTTCAGTTTTTGATCTGACAATCAGACGAATAATAAAACCGAAACCTGAAATTGAAGCAGTTCAATATTCAGTTGTGAAATTTTCAGGATACTTTCCTTTAATTCCTTTTTCGCGGTAAAAATCCTTCATCCGTCTGATGTCAGCCTGTGGGTCATCTGTAAGTTCAAATTTTTCCCAGATGGAAATCACCTTTGTTCCCCAGTCGAAACTGCCAAGATAGACCGGTACATCAGCAAGTTTGGCAATAGTATGAAAACCGCCTTTCCAGCGAACAACGTATTTGCGCGTTCCTTCGGGAGTCATCGCTAAGTGCATGTGCTCCATGCTGTTGAAAAGATTTACGGTTTGCCGGATCACATTTGCCCCTTTTGAGCGGTCAATGGGAATTCCGCCCATTTTGCGCACAAAAAAACCAACCGGCGGAAAAAAGAACTCTTTTTTAATCAAAATACGTGCTTTGCCGCCCAATGATGTATAAAAAAGGTAAGAGATTACAAAATCCCATGCGCTGGTGTGGGGCACACCAATAATAATACATTTGGGTTCGGGAACCACAAATCCGTTTACTTTCCATCCCAGCAGCCGCAACAAAAAACCACAAAATCTTTTCATCAGCTAATCTTTTTAATTTCAATATTTTTTGCAAAAGCATATTTTTCTAACAAAGTTACGGCTAAAGCAGTTGCTCCGTCAAGTTCGGATAAATTCCCGAAACCGATGATAATCATCAGAAACCGGACGGTTTCCGATATAACGGACGTGCGCACCGAATCGCTGGTTGGCGTGCCAAAAGCTCCTATTTCGTCACGAAAAACCGGAAGCGATGCAATGTTTAAAGCGCCCCGCCCGATACCTTCATAAAGTTCATTTTCTTTTCCAACGCCAAAAACAACATCACCCAAAATCTTGTCTGCATCGTATCCGCCAATGGAAAAACCGGTGGAGATGGAAACCAGATTCAGCAAATCCACCACATTGTTAACCCTGTACAATCCCTTGCCACTCACTACCCTTCGTAAAAGCGCTTCGGCAGACAGGCGATAGCGCGCTGGGTCTTTGCCGCAGGCTCTGTATGCCTTGCGCGAAGCGGAAATTGCAGGCAAAAGGCTAATATCTTCAATCTTTAATCCGGAAGCAATTTCTGATGTTTTCTGCTCCGTTTCTAACCACAACGCCTCATTGTCTTCACTGACTGAAACATCGCATTCAATGCAAGACAAAGTTAAATCCGGCACCAACACTCTTATTTCCTCGGATAGTGAAATCAATGTCATTTTAAAATCAAATTTGTAATCACTCCTGCACTTACACATTTCCTGTTTTAACACTAAAAGTTTAGTTTCACTTTGTTTTGGATACGTTCAGTTAGTGTTATTTAAAAGAGCCAGTTTTGCAGTTTTATTACAAAACTGCACCACTAGTAAAACAGCTTACTGAACAATAAACTCTACCTGATTATAGTACTAACTATCTATATACTCACAGTTAAGACTACTTCAATAATTTCTCCAACAACCAACTGTTTTTCAACTCATTCTGCTCCGGGAAAGTCCAGTGTTCCGTCTCCTGAAAAAGGTGAAGCTCTTTTGGCGCCGTGATAACATTATATGCCGCATACATTGATGTTGGCGGGCACACGTTATCGTTGTATCCCCAGCTGTACCAGCCGGGAACTTTGACGAAACGGGCAAAATTCACCACGTCAAAATATTTTGAAGTCTCCACTTTTTCAGGCTTGTTGGTGTAGCCATCGCGGAAAAGATGGGGCCATCCGCCTGCCCTCCCGTGCAAATAACCGGGTAAATCGCAAAGCGCAGGGTAAAAACCGGCTAAATAATTGATTCTGCTGTCCAATCCGGCGGTGATTATCGAAAGCGCCCCACCCTGACTGCCACCTGTAACTGCAATATCTTTCCCGTTAAAATCATCTAAAGATTCAATAAAATCGACTGCCCGGACACATCCTAAATAAACCCTTTTAAAATAGTAGTGATCCCGATCATCTAACCCAAACCTCCAGTAACTGTTTAAAGCTCCGGCGCTTAAATTATTATACACTTCCTGGTCAAGATCTACCGGAATGCCGTGAATACCAATCTGGAAAGTGATAACTCCCCTTTCGGCGCTCCACACATCTCCAAAATAGGGACGTATGCCGGCGCCCGGAACATGAAGAATTGCCGGATATTTTCCGGCTGCTTTGGGTTTGCATAAAATGCCGTAAATTTTTCCTGAAATATTGTTGATGCTGACCTGATAAACATCAACTTTATCTGTGCATCTTTCGGGCATAAGCGTAATTACCGGTTTCATTTCAACTTTTGCCAGCTCAGTTTTGGCATTATCCCAAAACTGCTGGAAATCTTCAGGCAGCGTAGTTGTCGGCTGAATTTCTTCCGGTGAAAAGCCGGCAGTTGAAAAGGTTGAATAAGTTTTTCCGTCAACTTTCACGGAGGCGTGGCATCTCAGAAATCCGGCATCGGCAAACCGTTTGGCTTTGATAGTTGCTTCCCCGTTTTTCAATGTAACCGTTCCCTCTTCCCAGCTCTCCACCATTTCGGGGCCAATGCGGTAGTTCACCTCAATTCCGTCAAGCGGAACACTGTTTTTTAAAACGGATAATTTAAACGCAGCCCGTTCTCCCTTTGTATAAGTCCAGTCTGCTTTATCGGGTGTAACAATTACCTGAATCAGCGCTTTGCGCGGCTGTGGGATGGCATGAAAACCAAGTGCAAAAGCTAAAAAGAGTGCAAGTGTAATTCTTCGAATCATAATTGTCTGTTTATGTACTTTCCGGTAAATGGATCATACTGGTTTTGGGTTTCTAAAATAGCATAAATATTTTTTGAATCGGGAATAAAAAGATAAACTCCCGCTAAAAATTGGCGGAAGTTTATTTAAATTCCTGTTTTTCAAATAGTTATAAAACAAGCTGAGTAGCCAATTTTATTTAAAACTATTTTGAATAGCCACAATCTGCTCATTGGTGAGATCACCGCCAACGATCACCTTATACCTGATTTTTATTTTTTCTCCCGGTTTTAAAGTGAGTTGCACCGGTTGTGTATCCTCGTCAACCGCACGTCCTGCAAAGTTATTTGACGCAAAAAGTCCGTAGCCGCGGGCATGAGACCAAGCCGGATAGTTTGGATTATCCGGGTGATCCATCATCACTATCGTGATAATTTCATTCTCTTTATCTGCTCTCAGCGCAACCCACGCGCTCCGCTTTGCCCACACATCACCGCCGGTGATTCCTTCGGCATTCCGGTAAACTCCGTTTACGCCTTCATTATTTAAAACCGGAACTTCCGTAACATTTCCTTCGGCATCCAAAAATCTGCCGGGTCTGGTTGCGGGTTCTTCAAAAGAGCGGTCAATTCTCAAGCCAAGCAACCCTTCCTTATTCTCGGTGAAAATTACTTCCTGCCGAGCCGTCAGTTCTGAAGTGCGGTCAATCGTTCTCATACTGCCCTCTTCGCTGAAAACAAAAGTTGTCTTTTCGCTTAGAAGCACGTTGTTGCTGTAATCAACCCAATCAGAAGCAGTAACCAGTGTTCCGGTCTGGGGATTTGTTTCCACAATTTCCTTAAACTTTATTGAGCCGTATTTAGGCTTGTCTTCCGGCTTGATTGCAAACGAGTTATTCCAGAAATCAAGCCCGTTCACATCGCCAAAATTGAACCATAGTCCCACATGATGTGGATGGTCTGTCCGCTCAAAAGGCTTGGGATTAATCGGATAGCCGCGGGTAATCTCTTTTCCCGATGCGGTTGTAATCGGATATAAAACCTGTTTTTCAATATCATCGGGGTAGATATAAGACGTAAAAAAACTGTCGCCAAACCAGACTTCAACTTTTTTAGCCTGTGCATCGTGTTTGAATTCAACTTTTGGAGCTGAAACGGAGCAACTAAAAAAGAGCGCTGCAACCGGCAATAGATAAACTAAATGTTTCATGTTACTAAATTTTATATTTTGAATGATTACTTCTATATTTTTGGCTTCCAGCCCGGTGCATACTCGCGTCCCCACAACCTCATGGCATCACGGTCAAACATCCGCCCGGTTTTGTCATCAATATCGAACCCTTTTCCCACACGGTAAGCAATATTGGAATAGTGCACCATTGCCATGCTGATTGCAGCATCGTCAATGGGTGCCGTAAGTTTTGCCTTCCCCCGGACGGCATCAAAAAAGTTCATTACATGCGCCGTAGTCATGTCACCGCCGCCGCCTAATGCGGTTCCCGCTTCGGTTGATGCAGATTTATTGTCTTTAATCACTTTCCCCTTGCGGTCAAACAGCACAAATTTGTTCCTGTCCACAAAAACAGAACCTTCACTGCCATAAATTATGGTTCCGCGGTCATAGCCGTAAGTGTCATAACCGTTCCGGCTTTTGCCATCCCACTGAATGATTTTATTGTCGCTGAACCGGAAAGTTACCTCCATGGTATCATACATTTCCCAGCCATCGTTGATAAAATGTCGTTTGTCTGCTTCCACATCAACCCTGAGCGGCAGGTCAACGCCTAACGCCCAGCGGGCAATATCCAATTCGTGCGTTGCATTGTTTCCGGCTTCTGCTGTTCCGTAATCCCAGCCGTACCAGTGCCAGTTATAATCCCAGGTTTCCTCGGTGTAATCGCGGCGTGGTGCCGGTCCCTGGAAAAGTTCCCAGTCAAGTCCTGCCGGAACGGGAACTTTCTTTTGCAGCGGAACCTCGCCCCGGCTGTTGGTGTAAATTGCTAATCCTTTATAGGGTGTGCCAATCACTCCGTTGTGAATTTCTTTAATAATTTCAATTGTGTGTCCTGAAGAGCGTTGCTGATTTCCCATCTGCACCACCTTATTCAGCTTTTGGGCAGCTTCCACAAGCAGCTCATTTTCAAACATATTGTGACTGCACGGTTTTTCAACATAAACATGCTTGCCGCCCTGCATTGCCATAATCGAACCGGGCGTATGCCAGTGGTCAGGAGTGGCATTGATTAACACATCCACTTTGGAGTCATCAATCACCTTTCGGATATCATTTTCCGGCTTTGGCTTGTAATCAACGCGTTTGGAGAAATTCTGCATCGCCCTGTCGCGCTGCTTCTCCATCACATCACACAAATAGACTAATTCCGCATTGGACTCTTTTTTTGCAATTGGTTCATAAAAACCTCCGACTCTTCGCCCCAATCCGGCAATGGCAACAAACAACCTGTCGTTTGCGCCAATAATCCGTTTATAGCTTTTGGCGGACATTCCCATTGCCGTCCCGCCTACCGCAATACCGGCTGCGCCTGCGGTTACATTCTTTAAAAAACTTCTTCTGCTGCTCATTACTGTAATTCTTTAATTTTTATACTTCTGAAATGCACTTCGTCATTATGATCCTGAATATGAATTGGTCCCGTTTCTGCCATACCAAAACCCTCCTTGTCAGCAAATTTACTTTTTGCGACTAATTCATTAAACTCTTCACTTCCGCGCGTAAATTCCACCACTTTTCGTCCGTTGAGCCAGTGCTCCACCCGATTGTCGGGATAGAGAACGATTCTGCCGCGGTTCCATTTTCCCTGCCCGTTGACAAAACGCGCCTCCTTATTAGCAGGAATCAAATCATAAAGTGAAGCAAGCGTACGATTTCCGTCAATTCCGTTTTTGGCATCGGGGTGTTTGTGATCATCTAAAATCTGATACTCCAGACCTACCGAAGGACCATTGTTGCCCAATCCGTATTTAATACCGCTGTTGGCTCCTTCCGTGAACATAAAATCGAACTTCAATTCAAAAGGACCAAACTCCTGCCGGGTGATGATACTTCCCCCTTTTTTCTCCGGATCGCCTCCGCTTGCCTGAACAATCAAAGAGCCATCCTGCACAATCCAGCCTTTCGACGGGAATTCATCACCATTCACACTTTTGAAATTTTCGGTTGCTTTCCCATCAAAAAGAAGCTGATAACCCTCTTCTTTTTCAACTTCACTCAAATTGTTGGGCAGCATATTCACCACATAAACGCCTTCATTTGGAGAAGGCTCCAGATTTTCAGTTTTGATACGAATATTCCGCCATTTTATCTGCCGGTTTGCAAGCGATTCATCACGAATGGAATGCACCTGAAGCGCAATAAAACCTTTAGGTGTCATGTTGTCAATAAGATGAGCCACCGGAATGCCGTTCAGCCAGGTTTTAATGGATGTCCCGATGCACTCAATGCGGTAATGGTTCCACTCTCCGTGCCTGTATGCGGGCTTTGCATCCGGATTTAAATCCACCGGATAGAGCCAGCCACGGCGGGCTTCGTCATATATGCCGGCACTCCATGCGCGGTCAGACGGGTCAACTTCGCACTGATAGCCATGCACACGACCATTCATATAGTCGGGTCTGCTCTCACTGCGAAACTGCATGCCTGAGTTAAAATCATCCACCAAAAACATCTCTAATTCAAGCACAAAATCGGAAAATTCATCTTCGGTGCATAAAAATGAGTTGGGTGTATTTACCACTGTCGTACCGACAATCTCGCCATCAATCGCTTCAAATTTTGCTTCACCGTTCAGCTGCTTCCAGCCGGTTAAGTCCTTGCCATTAAACAAACTTGTCCAGCCATCATCCTGCTGAGTCGCACAGCTGCTCAAAAACAGTATCGTCAAAAAGAAAAAAAGAATTTTATTCATAATTTGTATTTAAATATGTTGCTTTCGGTCAAAACTCCGTGTACGAACACGGACAATGCAAATTTAACTATTTTCACTCTTTTTACAATTTTTTAATCAGAATTTCTGAAAAATTTCAAAACTCATCCATTTGTCAGCTAATTGCCAGTTTTTACAGGAATATTCAGATAAAATCATTTCTGCTCAATATTTCCCATCTTTACACCGGTTTTAATTTAACGTTCAAGTTTGTTTCAGGGATATTTAAAAATTAAAAATATCACAATAGCAAATTGATTACAAGCACTTTGGAATAATTGATAAAAGAATATGAATGAACCTGTTTTCTTTATGGCTGCCTATTTTCTGCTGATGTTTTTCATCGGAGTTTATTCGTGGTTCAGGGTTAAAACACCATCGGATTATTACGTTGCCGGGAAAAAAGCAGGTTTGATACCGGTTTCGAGCAGTTTGCTTGCCACTATCCTCGGCGGAGCCGCAATTTTAGGTACCATCGAATTGGGCAGAGACATTGGCTGGGCGGCATTGTGGTTCCTCTTTTGCGCTTCATTTGGCTTATTTTTGTTAGCTCCGTTAGCAAAATATGTCAGGCGGTACGGGAAATATACCCTCCCCGATTTATTGGGGCATTTCTATGGCAATCAGGCACAGTTTATTTCGTCATTGGTAATTCCGGTTGCCTGGTTAGGAATTGTTGGCGCACAAATCATTGCTGCCGGGAAAATAGTTGCGGGATTAGGATTTGCCGGCTATCAGTCCGGAGTGTTGCTGGCTGGAGTGATTTTCATTTTATACACACTTTTTGGCGGGCAAATCAGCATTCTGAAAACAGATATGTTCCAGCTGGGATTCATCGTTGCCGGATTGGCTTCACTCACACTTTTCGCCTGGTTTTCGCCTGAAGCCATCCATTTGCCCCCGTTTCAGGTGAAGGCGCTTTTCAACGAATCGTTTACAGGTTTTGATTTGCTGATTCTGATACTCACCTACTCGGTTACTTTTGTTGTGGGACCCGACATATATTCGCGGCTTTTTTGCACAAAAAACGAAAAAACTGCCACACGCAGTGTGCTGACAGCAGCCGTGGTGCTGATTCCCGTATCTTTTGCATTAACTTTTTTAGGAATTTACTCCCGTGAAACAGGCAGCGCCGAAATAATCTCTTTTGCCCAAAATCTGCTGCCCAACTGGTTTTACGGACTGTTTATCGCCGCACTGCTTTCGGCAGTGATGTCATCGGCAGATACCACACTTCTCACTTCATCACTCATACTCAGCGGGTTATTTCAACCAAACATGGAAGACAGGAAAGCTTTACGACTCACCCGCATTCTGGTTGTTGTTCTCGGCGTGCTGAGCATTGCGATTGCCCTGTTTGTCGATTCCATTCTGCAATCCCTGCTGCTGGCTCTCTCCTTTTTTTCGGGTGCATTTGTGATACCGACACTGGCAGGACTTTTACGTTTCAGGGTGATTAAAACACAACTGAAAGCTGCAGCCTTATCGGGCGGTTTTTTGGCTTTGGGCGGCAAACTGATAACCCTCTGGGGAATGTCTTTGGTCGGAAACCTCATTATTGTTGCGGGTTTCGTGGTGAATGCCGCATTGATTTTCATCCCTTTGAAAAATAGATAAAAACCCTGAACTCTTCTTTGGTATTTATCAAATATTTTATTACTTTTGCAACGATTTTAGAAAAACTGGAATAGGGAGCCGCCAAAAGCTCCCTATTTTGTTACCTGAAAAAATGTTAGACGAAATAAGAATTGGGAAAATTGTTGAGGAAGTTCTTGGAGAACAGGACTTTCTGGTTAACGTTCGAATTAACAAATCGAACGTAGTTCAGGTATTTGTTGACAGCTATGAAGGGCTTTCCATCAACCGGTGCGCTGAAATCAGCAGGCACTTGGAGAGCCGCCTCGACCGCGACAGCGAAGACTTTGAGCTACAGGTTTCATCCCCCGGGCTGACAGAGAATTTCAGGGTGAGAGAACAGTATTTAAAAAACAGGGGAAGAGAGGTTGAAGTCGTTACGAAAAACGAACTTAAGTTTACCGGAATTTTAAAAAACATAGAAAACGATTTTATTCTGCTTGAAGTTTCATCCAGAGAAAAGGTGGAGGGAAAGAAGAAGAAGCAACTGGTAACAAGGGAACATCAGGTTGGTTTTGAAGATATTAAAAGTGCGAAAGTTGTTATTTCATTTAAATAAAAAGATTAGCAATGGATAATATGAGTCTTATCGATACTTTTGCCGAGTTCAAGGAGCTGAAGAACATTGACCGGGTGACGATGATGAGCGTCCTGGAGGATGTTTTTCGCAGTGTACTCATTAAACAGTATGGTACCGATGAAAATTTCGATGTTATTATCAACATCGACAAGGGCGATTTTGAAATTTGGAGAAATCGCGAGGTTGTTGAAGATGACCAGGTTGAAGACCCCAATTTACAGATTACGCTGAGTGAAGCGCAAAAAATCGACAGTGATTTTGAAGTCGGGGAAGATGTAACAGATGAAGTTAAACTCATTGACTTTGGTCGTCGGGCAATATTAAATTTGCGCCAAAACCTGGCAAGCAAAATCATGGAGCTTGAAAAAGACAGCATCTTTGGAAAATACAAAGAAAAAATCGGCGAAATTGTTACCGGAGAAGTTTATCAGGTTTGGAAAAAGGAGATATTAATTCTTGATGACGAAGGAAATGAATTGATTCTTCCAAAAAATGAGCAAATCCCATCCGATTATTTCAGAAAAGGGGATACGGTCAGAGCCATTGTATATCAGGTGGAACTGAGAAACAACAATCCGCTGATCATCCTTTCGCGCACAGCTCCGGAATTTTTGGAGCGACTGTTTGAGCTTGAAATTCCAGAGATTTTTGACGGATTGATCACCATCAAGAAGATTGTACGGGTTCCTGGAGAACGCGCTAAAGTTGCTGTTGAATCTTATGATGAGCGCATCGATCCGGTTGGCGCCTGCGTTGGAATGAAAGGTTCGCGCATTCACGGCATTGTACGCGAGCTGCGCAACGAGAATATTGATGTTATCAACTATTCAACAAATTTGCAGCTCTATATTAAACGTGCGCTGAACCCTGCAAAAATTAACAATATTAAGATTAACGAAGAGGAAAAAAGGGTTGAAGTTTACTTAAAACCCGAGGAAGTTTCATTAGCCATCGGCAAGGGCGGATTGAACATCCGGCTGGCAAGCCAGCTTACCGGATATGAGATTGATGTTTACCGCGAAGTGGCTGATGATGACGATGATGTGAATCTCGATGAGTTTTCTGACGAAATTGAGGACTGGGTTATTGATGCATTGAAAGCAATCGGCTGCGACACTGCCAAAAATGTGCTGAACATACCGGTTGAAGAGCTGATTAAGCGCACAGACCTTGAGGAAGAAACTATCGCAGAGGTACTGAAAGTACTTAAGGCAGAGTTTGAATAAGAAGATTTTACACGATTTTTTAACATCAATTGAAGCTTTTTACCTAAACTTGCACTGACTTAAAAAAAGGAAAGGAAAAGAAAAGAGTATATGACAGAAGTCAAGACAATAAGGCTTAGTAAACTTGCAAGAGAGTTTAATGTGGGAATCCAGACCATTGTGGATTTCCTGCACAAGAAAGGCTATGAATACGACTCAAATCCCAACACTAAAGTCTCGATGGATGCATTGGCTCTTTTGGAAAAGGAATATAAAGTTGACCTTCATCTCAAGAAAGAATCGGAAAAAATAATACTGAAAAGTCACAGGCCAAAACAGGAGATAATTTCTATTGACGACGTGGCGTCAAAAGAATATGATGATGACGATGACTACGATGATGCCGACTATGAAGAAGAAGTCGAAGAAAAGCCAAAGTCAGTTTCTTCCAAAAAGCCTGAAGAAAAACCAAAAAAGAAAGTGACAGAAGAAGTACCCGTTGAAAAACTTGTGGAGGTTGATGGAATAAAAATCGTTGGAAAGGTTGATCTGGAGAGTCTGAAAAAACCTGTTAAAAAAACATCAAAACCGAAAAAAGAGACTAAAACCGAAAAACCAAAATCTGAGAAAAAAGAGAAAAAGGAAACTTCTGCAGAAACCGTTGCTGAAGTGGCAAAACCTGTGGATATTTCGGAAACAAAACCGCAACCTGAAGAAGCTCAAAAAACTAAAACAGAGGCTGAAGCAGATTCTCAGGTTGAACAAACAGAAAAAACGATAAAAGAAGATATTATCGAAACGCAAATCCCAAAAGTTGAAGAGCTTAAAGTTGTCGGGAAAATTGACCTGACTTCTATCAACCAAAAGACCAGGCCTGCCAAAAAGAGCCGGAAAGAGCGTGAACTTGAACGCAAAGAGCGCAGGCGCAAAAAAGAAGCTGAAACCAAAACTGCTGCCGCTGGAACTGCTGAAAGCGCTGCCAGCCAGGAGGAAGAAAAAGTGGCTGAAAAACCCAAAGTTATACGAGCCAGGGCTAAAAAACTGGAAGGTCCCGTTGTTTTGGGCAAAATTGAACTTCCCGAGAAAAAATCATCGAAGGATAGTCAGGAAGCCAGTGCACGCAGGAAGCGCCGCAAAAGAATTCAGGAAACCGGACGGGTGAAAGTGAGCGAAAAACCGGGCAAAAAAGGAGGAGTTGATGAAAAATCTCAAAAAGTAGCCGGAAAAAGGAAAAAAATTCAACTCAGGAAAGAGGTTGATGAGGACGAAGTACAAAAACAGATTAAGGAGACTTTAGCCAGACTCACTTCCAAAGGGAGATCCTCGCGGGGCGCAAAATACCGGCGCGACAAGCGGGCTGCCATCAGTGAAAGAATGCAGGCTGATGCCGAAAAGCAGGATATTGAAAAGAAAACAATAAAAGTTACGGAATTTGTTTCGGTGAGCGAACTTGCCACTATGATGGACATAGGCGTCAACGAAGTAATTTCAGCTTGTATGTCATTGGGGCTGTTTGTTTCCATCAATCAAAGACTTGATGCAGAAACACTTACAATTGTTGCTGACGAGTTCGGTTTTCAGGTTGAATTTGTCAGTGCCGATCTTCAGGAATCCATCGAAACGGAAGAGGAAGATGATGAAAAAGATTTGAAACCACGTTCACCGATTGTAACGGTGATGGGGCATGTTGACCACGGAAAAACCTCACTGCTGGACTACATCCGCAAAACCAACGTCATTGGCGATGAAGCGGGAGGAATTACCCAGCACATCGGCGCCTATCATGTAAAAGTTGGTGAAGGGCGCACCATAACTTTCTTAGACACGCCCGGGCACGAGGCTTTTACCGCCATGCGCGCACGTGGTGCACAAGTAACCGATATAGCCATTATCATTGTTGCTGCCGACGACAACGTGATGCCGCAAACGGTTGAAGCAATCAACCACGCCACGGCAGCCGGGGTACCCATTATTTTTGCGATCAACAAAATCGACAAGCCCAGTGCCAACGTTGAACGGGTGAAAGAGGAACTTGCCAACATGAACTTTTTGGTTGAAGACTGGGGCGGAAAATATCAGTCGCAGGAAGTATCTGCAAAATTTGGTCAGGGAGTGAAAGAATTGCTTGAAAAAGTTTTGTTAGAAGCGGATATGCTTGAATTAAAGGCAAATCCCAACCGCAGGGGAGTCGGTACAATCATCGAATCGAGCCTTGACAGGGGACGCGGATATGTTGCCACCGTTCTGGTTGAAAACGGAACGCTCAACGCCGGCGATATTGTGATTGCAGGACAGCATTTCGGGCACATAAAAGCGATGTTCAATGAAAGAAACAAGCGGATTGAATCTGCCGGTCCGTCGGATCCGGTAATCATTCTCGGATTGAACGGCGCACCGCAGGCAGGCGATAAATTCCACGTAATGGAAAATGAGCGCGAAGCACGAACCATTGTTACCAAGCGTGAGCAACTTGCACGTGAACAGGGACTTCGCACACAAAAACATATCACACTCGACGAAATCGGACGCCGCATAGCCATTGGAAACTTTCAGGAGCTGAACCTGATTGTAAAAGGTGACGTGGACGGTTCCATTGAAGCGCTCTCCGACGCTTTAATCAAACTCTCAACAGAAGAAATTCAGGTAAATATCAAGCATAAAGCAGTGGGGCAAATCTCCGAATCGGATATTTTGCTTGCAGCAGCTTCCGAAGCCATTGTAATCGGTTTCCAGGTGAGACCATCACTTAGCGCACGTAAATTAGCCGAAAAAGAGGAGATAGACATTCGTCTCTATTCAATTATTTATGACGCCATCAACGAAATTAAGGCGGCAATGGAAGGTATGCTTTCACCCGACATCAAGGAAGAAATCATCGGAACTGCCGAAGTTCTCGAAACATTTAAAGTTACGAAAGTTGGCACGGTTGCCGGTTGCATAGTGCGGGATGGCAGGGTGTTGCGAAATTCCAAAATCAGAATCATCCGCGACGGCATTGTTATTTACACCGGCGATTTAGGCTCGCTCAAACGGTTTAAGGATGATGTTAAAGAGGTGAAAAACGGCTACGAGTGCGGGCTGAACATTGAAAACTTCAACGATGTCAAAGTGGGCGACCACATCGAAGCATTCAAAGAGGTTGAAGTGGCAAAACAGCTCTGACGACAAAGTTATTAACATCAGTCTTTTAATTATTTCTTTTAAAATACTTTTCATCAGAATTGCCGATTTTGTAGTTTTGAAAAAAACTATGGGAACATGAAGCGTTACCTGATTTTCTTAGCAGTTATTTTGGCACTTGCCGCAACCGGGGGTTATTACTTCTTTTCCGGCAATAAGACAATCTTCTCAAACAATAAAAATCTCTACAAAGCGGTTCCGGTTACTTCACCTTTCTTTTTTGAACTGAATTCCATAAAAAGCGTTCCGGCAGTCAACTCAATTATCAGTGAACTGAATAAAGGCGGCATTGGCACAGCGTGGTTTGACCTGTTTCACCGGATTGATTCACTCATTGAACATACGGAAGGCATACACAAAAGCCTGCGCAGCAATCCTTTGCTGTTCGCTTTCGGATATATCGGCAGAAATGAACTGGTTCCGCTGCTGATTACGGAGCAAGGCTCAAAAAACAACGAAAACTCATTATTGCGGACGCTGCACACTTTATATCCGCCGGAAAACTTCAAATATTCCCAAAAAGAGTACGGAAAGTATTCCATCACGGAAATCGGACGCGGAAATAACGATCCGGTCTGTTTCACATTTACGGGAGATTTGTTTCTGGCGAGTCCACGCTCAATTCTTATCGAACAGATAATCAGGCAGATAGAAACCTATGGCATCATTAAAAATTCCTATTTTTCCGCAGTTAACAACACGGTCGGGGCGCAGGGAATTACACTCTATATCAATCACAACTGGTTAGGCGGGTTTTTCAACAATATGCTGAGCCGCACAGTTACAGAAAAAGCCGATGAGTTTGGTGCAGTAAAACGAAACCAGCCTGCCGTGCAGGCAGATAAGCTCAGAAAACTGGCGGCATGGAGCGGTTTTGATTTCAAAGCGGACAACAAACTACTTGAATTCAGCGGAACATCTGCCGCTGACGATTCGCTGAATCACTTCCTTTCTACATTTGACGGGCAACAACCAATACGCAGCAATACAGACCACTTTTTACCGCTGAATACCTCCTTTTTCCTCAGCTATTCCTTCTCCAATAAGTCGCGTTTCTTTGAAAATCTTGAAACATTTTATACCCACTCTTCCGAATATTATCACCGCGAAGAGCGCATGAAACGGTTTGAGCGGGGTTTTCGCGGAAACATCCGAAAGATTTTTCAGGAGATCGTAAAAGATGAAGTGATTGTTGCCGCAACCACAATTCCTGTAAATCCAGATAACAAAACAGTTTTTTTTATCCTCCACACCGAAGGACGGTCAGCTGCCGAAGAGCAGCTGACCAAGCTGCTGACAAACTATGCCGCAAGAACAGAGACAAATTTTGAGCAACTGAGCGCTGAATATACCACAGACGACGGGTTGCAAATCAAAATTTACAAATTCCCCTACCCCTCTTTTCCCGGTTTGTGGATTGGTAGTCCCTTCAGTTTTTGCGATGCGCAATTTGCTGCTTTCCATGATAATCTATTCATTTTCTCAAATTCTGAACAGGGGCTTATCGAATACATCAGCAATATGGCTCGTGGAAATACGCTTGCAAAAAGCCCCGGATATCAGCAACTGAAACGTTCCGGAGCAAGCCGTGCAAACATCAATGTCTTTTTGGATATTAACAAAGCTTTCAGTTTGAGAAACATCTTTTTTTCTCCCGACTTTTTAAAGGAAATAGATGATAAGGAAGAGATTCTGCGGAAGTTCAACATGATCTCTTTCCGCATACGGCAGGCGAAAAGCGTTTGGGAAAGCTCTGCCATAGCAACTTATCAATCTGAAGAGCAGGAAGATGCGCGAACTGACTGGCAGAATGTGGTTGGCGCAAACATCAATATGAAGCCACAGCTTGTGGTCAATCATCTCGACAGGCAAAACAGGGAAATAATTTTTCAGGATGTACAAAACACGCTGCATTTGGTTGGCAATTCGGGAAAATTAAGGTGGAGTCAAAACCTGCAGGCACCGATTATGGGGCAAATTCATCAGGTTGATTATTTCAAAAACGGAAAATTGCAGTTCCTTTTCAATACAAAAGAAAGACTCTATCTGATTGACCGGAACGGGAATGATGTTAAGCCTTTTCCTGTCAAACTTCCGGCGAATGCAACCAACGGGGTAAATATTTTCGATTATGATAAAAATCGGAATTACCGCTTCTTTTTTGCGGGCGAAGACCGAAAAATATATGCTATAGACAACAATGCAAAAATAATCAGCGGATGGAAATTTGAGCAAACGGAACAAATTGTCACCACACCGGTTCAGCATTTCAAGGTTGACGGAAAAGATTACATCGTTTTCAAAGACAAATCGCAAATTTACATTTTGGACAGACAGGGGCAGCCCAGATTAACACCGGATACAAAATTTGAAAATTCAGATAATCCGCTGTTCCTCGACCTGAGCGGTAAACCCAAACTCATTGCCACCGATTCCGGCGGCAGGGTTTTTTACATCTTTTTTGACGGAAAAACAGAAATGAAGAAAACTGCGCGGTTGGGTGCAAATCACTTTTTTACGGCAGCTGATTTAGATGGAAGCGATAGTCCCGATTTTATTTTTATTGACGGAAACGAACTGACGGTAATGGACGAAAACGGAAAAAAACTTTACAGTAAAAAGTTAAGCAATTCGGTTCGTTATGAGCCCGTTGTCTATTCATTTGAAAACAATCAGAAAATGGTCGGTGTGGTTGATGCCGCTTCCAACCGGATTTACCTTTACAACCGCAGCGGCAAACTTTATCCCGGTTTTCCACTGCAAGGGAACACCCCCTTTACCATTGGCAAGCTATCCGAAAACTCAACAGGATTAAACCTGATTGTGGGAAGCGAAGGCGGAAAATTGTACAATTATTCGCTGAATTGATTTAAAAGTTGGTTCGTGCATTATCGTAAAATCAGCAATTCAGCCCAATTTGAAAATCCGTTCCATCAGCTTCCACTTTTCACCGGCAGTTGCATCGGGTGATGTTTTTTGAAAACGGGAGACAAATGCTTCCCATTCTGCCTGGCGGGGCTTTGTAGCCAGCTCATTCATAGCTTTATCATGGTCAAAATCGGCAATCGTATCCATAATCATAAACAATCGCGTACCTGACAGATAAATCTCCATATCAACAATTCCCACTTCACGCATTCCCTTTGTTATTTCTGTCCAAAATTCCTGCGGAGAGTGCACTTTCCTATACTCTTCCATCAACTCGGGATCATTTTTCAGCTCCAGCGTTTTGCAAAATCTCTTGTATTCCGGCATAACTGTTTTATTATTTGTGTAAACCTTTGACGGACAAGCCTGACTTTCCAAATTGTCTGCGTCCGGTTTTTGAATTAAAATTTTCTATTTGTGTTTCATTTATTTATACTGTTACACTTCATCTTTACAAAACTATAAAATTAGCGCATCTGTTGAGCATCAACTTTGCATAAACATTTATATTCTTTATTTTTATGGATTAAACAAAAAAGTCAATGAAATCGGTCTATAAATTTTTTCTCGAAACAATCCGCTCGGCAGAGCATCTGGAGTTTATTGCAAAGCCTGGTGCTGCACTGGCAACTCTTATTATTCTTATTTTGCTTGCCTGGGCAGGGCATTTTCTTGCAAAGAAAATTATTGTAAAAATTGCTACCCGAATTGCGCGCCGCACAAAAACAGAGTGGGATGATTTTCTGCTTCAGCGAAAATTTTTCTCCTATATTTCTCATATCGTACCGGCGTTGATTCTTTATCATGCTTCCGGTTTTTCACTTCCTGAAATTCACCAGAACATTAATGAATTAAGCGATACTGCAATAGAAGTTTTATCGAAAGATTACTACATCAATTTTGCCGGTTTTCTGCTTAAAATTGCGAAGGTTTATTTTGTGGTGATTTTTATATCCGTGCTGAACTCGCTCTTAAATGCCGGGCTTGATATGTACAATACAACGCCTTATGCGCACAACAGACCGCTGAAAGTTTATATTCAGCTTTTTAAAATTCTTTTCTTCTCCTTGTCGGGCATTTTGATTATTTCCATTTTATTTGAACGCGATCCAACCGTTCTTTTAGCCGGCTTAGGTGCCATTGGCGCTGTTTTACTTTTAGTTTTCAAAGATTCAATTTTGGGATTTGTTGCTTCCATTCAGCTTTCGGGAAACAACATGGTAAAAATTGGTGATTGGGTGGAAATGCCCGGACGGGGTGCCGATGGTGCTGTAATCGACATCACACTGAACACGGTGAAAGTGCAAAACTGGGATAAGACCATTTCAACAATTCCAACCTATGCCATGGTCAGTGAATCGTTCATCAACTGGAAAGGAATGCAGGAAGCGGGCGGTCGCAGGATAAAACGCTCCATAAATATTGACATGACCAGCATCAGGTTTTGTGATAAAGAGATGTTAGGCAGATTTGAAAAGTTTGAACTCATCCGCGATTATGTAAAAGAGAGGCAGGAAGAAATCAACGAATACAACGAGCGGAAAAACATTTCCGATGAAGACGTAATCAGCAGAAGAAGACAGACCAATGTCGGAGTTTTCAGGAAATATCTGGAAGCTTATCTGCGCCGGCATCCGATGATTGACAAGGAAATGTCGTTTATGGTTCGCCATCTTCAGCCTACCGAAAAAGGGTTGCCCATCGAAATATATATATTCTCCAACGACACTGCCTGGGCAAACTACGAAACCATTCAGGCTGATATTTTCGATCACATTTTAGCTGTGGTACCTGAATTTGAGCTGCGCATTTTCCAGGAGCCGTCAGGAGCTGATATTGCGGCTGCTTTAACAGAAGCAAATCGCCGCTTTCAAACAGCATTTCCGGAGCAAAAACAGGAGTAACTGGCAGTTTAATCATATTCCGGGCGGTGCATCAAAAGATTGTAATTTTTTCCTAATTTTGCCTTGAAATTTTAAACTCAATCAGGAAATACAATCATGGATAAATTGGATTATCGGGAGCAAACGGCAGACATTGACCTGTTAGATGAAAAGATTCTGAAGTTAATTACAAAAAATGCACGGATTCCGTTTTTGGAGGTTGCGCGTGAATGTGGCGTTTCAGGTGCTGCCATTCATCAGCGTGTACAAAGGTTGCTGAATATTGGCGTTATTACCGGCAGTGAGTTTATCGTAAATCCGCAGAAACTGGGCTACAACACCTGTGCATATATCGGAATTTATCTTGAAAAAGCGGCTTTTCACCGTCAGGTTGTGGAAGCGATGCGTAAAATCCCGGAAATTGTGGAGTGCCATTACACCACTGGACAGTATTCGCTTTTCATTAAAATTGTTACAAAAACAAACAAACACCTGAAGCATCTGATTGACGAAAAAATTCAGGCAATTGATGGTGTGGCACGAACGGAAACTTTCATGTCGCTTGAAATGGACTTTAAGCGGCAGATTTCTCTGCCCTGATTGCTAATCAGCTCTCTGTCTCACAGCTTCATAAATCATAATTCCCGCTGCCACAGAAACATTTAAAGATTCAATTTTTCCCAACAAAGGAATTTTCACCTGCTCATCAACCAGCTTTAGCGCTGACAGTGAAATCCCCTCATCTTCAGCGCCCATGATGATGGCAACGGGACGATTCATTGCCGTTGCCGTATATAATTTTTCACTTTTTTCAGTTGCTGCAACTATTGTTATTCCCGACTCTTTGAGATACCTCAAAACCCCGGAAATACTTTTCACCTTGCATACCGGAACGGTGTGCAGTGCGCCGGCTGACGTTTTCACCGCATCTGCCCCGATTCTTGCCATCCCTTTTTCGGGAATCACAATTGCATGGACACCGCCGCACTCAGCCGTACGAACAATTGCCCCGAAGTTGCGAACATCGGTAATCCGGTCAAGAATTAAAATTAAAGGGTCTGCGCCCGTTTCAAAAATACCGGGAACTACAACTTCAATTTTGGCATAATCCACCGCAGCTAAAAAAGCCAGAACACCCTGGTGATTTTTTCTTGTTACCCGGTTAATCCTCTCAACCGGCACAAACTGAAAAGGAATATTGTTCTCCTTTATCAGCTGAAACAGCTCAGAAAACAGCGGATTTTCAAGCCCCTTTTTCAACAGCACTTTTTCAATTGAACGCCTGCCTTTTATGGCTTCAATCACAGCCCTCGTACCAAAAATAAAATCTTCACTACTCATTTTCAGCTAATTTCGTTTTCCATTTTTCCAATTCTTCATGCTCGCGTTCCCACTTCTCCATTGCGTCAGACAGCAATTGCTTGCATTCATCATAACGAACGAATATTTCAGGATTCAACTCATCCCCCGGTGCCGACAATGTCTCATCCATCCGGTTGATTTCCTTTTCCAACGCACCAATGGTCTCCTCGGTTTCTGCCACCAACCTCTCAAATCTTGATATGTTGCGGTTAATCTCCTTCCGCTCTTCAAAAGTAAAGTTTTTCTTTTCAGAAACCGGACTAACAACACGCTCTTTCCCGGAACTGCTACTTGCCTGAGACGTTTCCAACGCTTTCAGACTTTCTAACTTTCTTCGCTGAAGAAATTCATAAATACCTCCAAGGTGCTGTTTGATCTTTTTATTCCGAAATTCATAGACGCAGTCCACCATGCCGTCTAAAAACTCCCTGTCGTGAGAGACAACAATCACGGTTCCGGTAAATTGAATCAGCGCCTCTTTAAGAATCTCTTTAGACTGCATATCCAGGTGGTTTGTAGGCTCGTCCAGAACAAGAAAGTTGACCGGTTCCAGCATCAGCCGGATCATTGCCAGTCGCGATTTTTCACCGCCGCTCAACACTTTCACCTTTTTATCGGTATCGTCTCCGGAAAAAAGAAAAGCTCCCAGAATATCACGGATTTTTGTGCGCACTTCACCCACAGCAATTTCATCAATAGTTTCATAAACCGTCAGCTCCCCATTGAGCAGCTGTGCCTGATTCTGAGCAAAATAACCGATTTTCACATTGTGCCCAAGCTGCACATTACCTTCATGTTCAAGCTGATTCAGCAGAATTTTCACCAAAGTGGTTTTTCCTTCGCCGTTTCGCCCCACAAAAGCCACTTTATCACCGTTTTCAACTTTTAAGTCAACAGCATTCAAAACCAAATGGTCGCCATATCGCTTCGTTATATTTTCAGCTTCAACCACCACCCTGCCCGAGCGTGGCGCCGGCGGAAATTTGAGATTTAGCTCTGCCCTGTCCACCTCATCTACTTCAATGCGCACTAATTTTTCGAGCTGCTTGATGCGGGACTGAACCTGAATCGCTTTTGTGGCTTTATACCTGAAACGCTCAATAAACTTTTCAGTGTCTTCAATCA
>CAYNOQ010000013.1:0-20370 GCA_964398855.1 uncultured Mariniphaga sp.
GCAATATGTTTTGGGAGATATGCTTTCAAAAAAATAGCTGATTGGTTAATTAGTTTTAGAAAAGCCCGGAATATCTGTTTCGGGCTTTTTTATGCTATTGATTCCTGATATCTCTCATCAATTTTCAGGTCAGCTTTCATGGATGCTTCAACAGCCAGCTGATCGCAGCGTTCGTTCAGCGGATTATTGGCATGTCCTTTAACCCACACAAATTTCACATTGTGTTTTTTGTAGGCTTCCAGAAAGCGCAGCCACAAATCGGGATTCTTCTTGTTTTTAAACTTTTTATTTACCCAGTTGAACACCCAGCCTTTTTCAACCGCATCCGCAACATAGCGCGAGTCGGTGTAGATTGTAACATCGCTTCCGGGAATTTTCAGCGCTTCTATTGCCACAATTACAGCCAACAGTTCCATCCGGTTATTTGTGGTGAGCCGGTAGCCTTCGGAAAGCTCTTTCCTGTACTGACCGGAAATCATCACAATGCCGTAGCCGCCCGGTCCGGGATTTCCGCGGGCTGCACCATCAGTATATATGGTAATTTTCGGTTTGTTCATCAAAATGCCAAAATAAAATTTTGAAACAGAATTAATATTCTGTAGCTCAGTATTATTTGCTTAAAAATCTCTGAAAGTCAATTTTTGCTGTTCGATTGCCGGCAGAGGAAGTCAACAGTTGGTTTTTGCGGTTACTGCATAATTTTCATCTCTTCCAGAAGATGCGTTGCGCCTGCATATTTGTCGATTACCCAGATTACAAACCGGATGTCCACATTGATGCAGCGCTGCAAATCGTGTTCAAACGCAATATCTCCGCTCATGGCTTCCCAGTTTCCGTCAAAAGCAATTCCGATGAGTTCACCTTTGGCATTGAGCACCGGACTTCCGGAATTTCCGCCGGTGATGTCATTGTTGGTGATAAAACAGGCATTCAGCTCGCCGTCTTTATTGGCATAGCGACCAAAATCCCTTTCAAGGAGCAGCTCTTTCAGTTTTGCCGGCACATCAAATTCCATATCTCCCGGAATTTCTTTTTCCAGATAGCCGTCGGTAGTTGTAACAAATTTATAGAGAACGCCGTCTCGCGGCTCATATTCAAGTACCTGCCCATAGGTGAGCCGGAGTGTGGAGTTGGCATCGGGGTAAAATTTCTTGCCGGGTTGCATCTCCATCAGCCCTTCAACAAAAAGACGATTCCCGATGTCTAACAATTCATCAGATTCATCTAACTGATTGGTCATCTCCCGGAAAAGATCAAAAATATCGCGCGCAGCATTAAAAGCCATATCCTTATCAAGGGTTTTTAGTTTCATGTCGCTCAGGAAAGCATGGATTTCATTTTCATCATCAAAAATTGAGTTTTTGAACATTTTTTCTGCATACTTTCCAAAATCACCTTTGTATTTTTTATGTACCTGAGCAAAAAACTTGGGATGATATTTCGAATCAATATTGTCGTTGTACAGCTTCATCAGCGCTCCTGCAATTTTTTGGTCGGTTTCCGCATCATAATCTTTAAAATGCTCATCCATGCCATCGGTGATTCTGTTTTTAATCATCTCTTTAAATTCAGGGCGAACATCTTTGTCGCTTAAAAGGCGATGAACAGGCAGCCCGCGGTAGGCAAACATGAAAATTTCCGGACCGCGAATCATCGCTTCCATCATGTATTCCACAGCTTTTCTGATCTCCTTGTCTTCGTATGCAGTTTTAACATCATTCAGTGCGCTGCCATATTTCGCTTTTCTGGCGTTGTCGGCATTCACCCAATCCATGAACTCTTTTTCCAGTTCAATTTTTTTGTCAATCACATTGAGGTTTTCCAATCCCCGGTTTTGCCCGATACTAAATTTGTAGTAGTTGGAGCTTCTTGCATATTTAGATGCATACTGAATCCGTGCTTTCTGGCTTGTGCTCATGTACTGGTCAATTATTTCCAGTTTTTTCTCGCGAACTTCCACTCTCACCGGATTGGTAACATCCATAATATAGCTTACTCCATAGGAAGTTTCATATCTGTTTGTCATTCCGGGATAGCCCATAATCATGGCAAAGTCGCCTTCTTCAACACCATTTAATGAAATGGGAAGGAACTGTTTTGGCTGGTAGGGAATGTTATCTTCCGAATACCTTGCAGGTTTTCCGTCAGGACCGGTATAAACCCGGAACAGCATGAAGTCGGCAGTGTGACGGGGCCACATCCAGTTGTCGGTATCTCCGCCGAATTTTCCGAGTGCCTGCGGTGGTGCGCCAACTAACCGCACATCGTTAAAAGTTTCAATTACAAAAAGGTGATATTGGTTTGCATTGAAAAAACTTCTCACATATACTTCATAATGAGAGGTGTCTCTTGCTTCATCTTCTATTTCCCGGATTGCTTCGTAAATTTTATTGCTTCTCTCTTTTGCGTTCATCTCTTCCGTTACGTTTGCCAGCACCCTTTCAGTAACTTCTTCAACTTTTACAAGAAATGAAGCCGATTTTCCCGGATTGGGAAGCTCTTCATCTAAACTTTTTGCCCAAAATCCATCCTGAAGATAGTCGTGCTCAACACTTGAATGAGTCTGAATCTCATCATATCCGCAGTGGTGGTTTGTGAGAAGCAGTCCGTTACCGGAAATGAGTTCGGCAGTACAGGAACCGCGGTCGAGAGCTGCAATGGCATCCTTTAAACTGGAATTGTTGATACTGTATATATCTTCGGCTGTCAGTTCAAGTCCCAATTCCTGCATGTCGGAAATGTTAAGCTTGTAAATAAGTGATGGCAGCCACATTCCTTCATCAGCGATTAACGTTTTTGCAGAAAAAAAGGCAGAAAAGAGCAGGATAAAACTTAAGAATCTCATTTGTTTTTGGTTGTTTTAAAAAATTAAGCCACAAAGATAACATTTCAGTCTTTATGGTTTAGTAATTTCGGATATGTTTCACACAATCAGGCAAAAATTTATAAAACCACTTATCTGTTTCTTTATTCTTACTAACTTTGCAGCTCTCAAAAAAAAATGGGAGAGAGGGAAAGTGAAAAAATGGATTGTAAAAAAACTTAGTGATCGCTACCGGTTGATTATCTACAACGACACTACTTTTCAGTCGGTATGGAGTATGAAACTTACACGCCTGAAAGCTTTTACGATTGCGAGTCTGTTGTCGGCAATACTGGTTGTTCTGGTTATTCTGCTGATTGCCACAACAGGATTGCGCGAATATATTCCCGGTTATCCAAAGGCAGAATACCGCCAGACACTTTTGCTGACCGCCCTGAAAGTTGATTCCCTGGAAAATGAGCTGAGCAGGCGCGATCAGTTTTTTAAAAGTATTCAGGCAGTTTTGTCGGGGGAAGTTCCTGATGAAAACTTACCTGTTGATACCGGTTCCGTGCAAAATGTGATTGAGATTATTGAATATGATCACGATTCACTGTTTCAGGATAAGCTGCTGGCAGAGCAGACCAGCCTTGCAGCACCGTCAGGGAGCAGCCGCAGATTAAATCTGAGTCAGATACACTTTTTTGCTCCGGTTAAAGGGGTGATCACCAACAAATTCAAATCCACGCCCGACCATTTTGGCGTTGATTTAGTGAGTGAACCCAATGCCCGGATTTCGGCAGTAATCGAAGGTACCGTAATTTTTTCGGGATGGACAATAGATACAGGTTATGTTATTTATATTCAGCATGGTGCCGAATTGGTTTCAGTATATAAGCACAATTCTGTTTTGCTGAAAAATAAGGGAGACAGGGTGAAGGCAGGCGAAGCGATTGCCATTATCGGAAATACCGGTGAACACACAACCGGACCCCATCTGCATTTTGAGATGTGGCACGAAGGTACTCCTCTCGATCCTGAACAATATATTGATTTCTGAAAGCATGAAGAAACGAATTGCCATTTTGGGTTCAACCGGTTCCATTGGAACTCAGTCGCTTGAAGTGATTGAGCAAAATCCCGAGCTGTTTGAAGTTGAAGTCCTGACGGCAAACAACAATATGGGGTTACTCATCAAACAGGCAAAGAAATTTCAGCCCAATGCGGTGGTTATTGCCAATGAGAGCTGTTATGAAACTGTTTTGCAGGCACTTAAAGATGAGTCGATTAAGGTTTTTGCCGGAACGGAAGCTTTAAATCAGATCGTGCAGATGGAAACCATCGATTTGGTGATTACGGCAATGGTTGGCTATTCGGGATTAATTCCTACGCTGAATGCGGTGAAAGCCGGAAAAAATATCGCTTTGGCAAATAAGGAGGCTTTGGTTGTTGCAGGGGAAATCATCACGTCACTGGCAAAAGAGAATCAGGTGGATATTCTGCCCGTTGACTCCGAGCATTCAGCAATTTTTCAATGTCTTGTGGGGGAATTGTATAATCCGGTGGAAAAAATTTATCTCACCTGTTCGGGAGGACCTTTCAGGGGAAAAACGATTGAAGAACTGAACGGGATATCCGTTGCGGATGCGCTTGCGCACCCGCGCTGGGATATGGGTGCAAAAATTACGATTGACTCCGCCACCTTGATGAACAAAGGGTTTGAAGTGATTGAAGCGCATTGGTTATTTGGACTTCCTGCCGAAAAAATTGAAGTAGTGGTTCATCCGCAATCCATCATTCATTCTTTGGTTCAGTTTGAAGATGGTTCCATTAAAGCACAGCTGGGACTGCCCGACATGCGCCTGCCGATTCAGTATGCACTGGCATTTCCGTATCGCATTAAAAACAGCTTTCCGCGGTTTAATTTTTGGGAATACCCTGTTTTTGAATTTGAAAAACCCGATACGAAAATTTTTCGTAATCTTGCACTCGCTTTTCAGGCGCTTGACACCGGCGGGAATGCTCCGTGCGTGCTCAATGCAGCAAATGAAACGGTAGTTCAGGCTTTTTTGGAAGAAAAAATCGGATTTTTGCAGATGTCCGACATTATTGAAGAGACTTTGCAAAAGATAAGTTTTATTGAGAAACCTGACATTGAAGCAATTATACAAACAAATGAAGAGGCAGCAAGAGTTGCACATTTATTAACAGAAAAAGTAAAAAGGTAATAGATATATGGGAACAATATTGGTCAAAGCAGCACAGCTTCTGTTAAGCCTTTCAATATTAGTAGTTTTGCACGAGTTTGGGCATTTTATGTTTGCCCGGTTGTTTAAAACGAGGGTGGAGAAATTTTATCTCTTTTTCAATCCGTGGTTTTCGCTTTTTAAAATGAAAAAAGGGGAAACAGAGTATGGAATCGGATGGCTTCCTTTGGGAGGCTATGTGAAGATTTCGGGGATGATTGACGAATCCATGGACAAGGAGGCGATGAGCCAGCCGCCACAGCCCTGGGAGTTCAGGTCAAAACCTGCGTGGCAAAGACTGCTCATTATGTTGGGCGGGGTGATGATGAATTTTCTGTTTGCCATGGTTATCTATATCGGTGTTCTCTATGCTTGGGGCGAATCCTACCTGCCCACCGCAAATGTGAAATACGGTATTGAGGTCAATGAAGTGGGCAAACAGATAGGTTTTCACAACGGAGATAAAATTTTGAGTGTCGATAATCGTGAGGTGGAGAATTTTATGAAAATTATTCCGGCAATTGTTTTGGACGGAGGACGTTCTGTTCAGATAGATCGCAACGGGCAAAAGCTTGACATTCAGATTAGTGAGTCAGATTTGGCTTTGATGCTCAAAAGCAGGGATCTCCTGACATGGAGAAAACCGTTTGACATTCACGTTGGTGATGTGGTGAAAGATTCGCCGGCAGAAAAAGCCGGACTTGAGAAGGGTGATGTTTTTGTGAGCATCGACGGACGTAATTTTGAGTTTTACGACCAGTTTGCAGAATATCTTGAAGCAAACAAAAACAGCGATATTGAGCTGAACCTGCTGCGCAACGGAAATGAAGTTGTTAAAAGTGTTTCCGTAACTGATGACGGGAAACTTGGATTTTATCCGGTGTTCAACAACCCTGATTTCATCGAGCTTGCTACGGTAAAATATGGACTTTTGGCTTCAGTTCCTGCCGGAATTAAGCGCGGGGTGCAGACCACGGTTGATTATCTGAAACAATTCAGGCTTCTTTTCAAGCGCGAGGCGAAAGCCTACGAATCTCTGGGCGGATTTGCAACCATCGGCAGCATTTTTCCCGGAACGTGGAACTGGTTCTCGTTCTGGAATATGACGGCATTTATCTCGATTATTCTGGCTATTATGAACCTGTTGCCCATTCCCGCACTCGACGGAGGACATGTGATGTTTCTGCTCTATGAGCTGGTCAGCGGACGAAAACCGGGAGAGAAATTCATGGAATATGCGCAAATTGCCGGAATGATAATACTTCTGGCGCTGGTGCTGTTTGCCAATGCAAATGATATAATAAAATTGATTAATGGGACATTTTAACTAAAAATATCTTATTTTTGTACAAAACCATTTTAGTTACATTATTATGAATCTATTTATAATTGCAGGATTTATCGGGCCACAGGAATTGCTGATTATCTTTATCGTTGTTCTTCTGCTCTTTGGAGGCAGGAAAATTCCCGAACTGATGAAGGGGCTTGGCAAAGGAATGAAAGAATTCAAAAAAGCTACCCGTGAAGATGACGATGAGGAGAGTGTGGAGCCGGGGAAAATTGAAAAATAGTTTATCCCGAAAGGGACTTTCAGAAAATCCCATTGCTACAGTTAGGGGTGCAATGGGATTTTTGTTTTTTATTTGTTTGTAGATAATATTTTGTTTCGGCAAATTCGAAACAGTTCTGTTAAAACTTTTCAGAAAAATTTATAACAATGATGTTTCAACGCATTCGGTTTGTGCTACTGCCGGTTTTAATTGCTTTTCTTTTCTCTTGCGGAAGTAACCAGAGTACGGAAATGTCCAAAAAAGTCACCGGCAGGGCTGGTGAGCTTGTCATTGTGGTGAGTGATGAATCATGGGACGGAAATCCCGGGAAAATTATGAGAAGCGTGCTTGCCCAAGAACATCCTGCACTGCCGCAGGATGAGCCGCTTTTTGATCTTGTCAGAGTACCGCACGAAGGATTTAAAAGTATTTTTAAAACAACAAGAAATGTCATTCAGACCCGGATTTCTGAAAATACGGATAAGCCCGGAATTACTTTTCAGGATAATGTGTGGGCTTTTCCGCAGGCAACGGTTACCATCAACGCAAGAAACGAAGTGGAGTTTGAGAAACTTTTCAATGAAAACGGCAACCAGATTTTAAGTTATTTTCTGAAAGCGGAGAGAAACAGGCTCACAATGAATTACGAAAAATTCTTTGAACGTTCGGTCTATAATGTTTTGGAAAAGGATTTCGGAATAACCATGAAACTGCCGCCGGGATTTCAGATTGCCGAACAAAAAAAGGATTTTCTCTGGACCCGTTACGAAACTCCCGAAGTGTCTCAGGGTGTTATTGTTTATACTTTTCCTTATGTCTCCGACAGTGCTTTCACTGTTGATTATCAGCTGAAAGTCAGGGATTCTGTACTCAAGGCTAATGTTCCCGGTCCAACCGAAGGAAGCTATATGGGAACTGAAAGAAGAGTGGATCAGTTTACCACCTATCGCGAGCACAATGGAAATTATGCTTTGGAGATGCGCGGTTTGTGGCGACTTTATAATGACTATATGGGAGGACCCTATGTTTCTCTGGCTGAGCTTGATGCTGCCAATCAGCGGGTGGTTGTTGCCTTTGGCTACGTTTATGCGCCAAGCAAAAATAAGCGTAATCTGCTGCGTCAGGTGGAAGCCATGATCCATTCACTGAAACTGAACAATCAGGCAGAAAATGACAAGCTAAAGGAGCAGCTGATTGATATTGATGTACTTCCCGAAAACATGCAATCAGAAAACTGATTTCATAATTTTCTTTACGTTATCAGAAATGCCGTAGGTGTAAATATGCAGCGATGGCGCATTGTTGGCGATTAAATCTTTTGACTGATAAATTGCCCATTCCGTTCCCACCTGTGCCGCATCTTCATTGTTCCTGCATTTGGCAAGCTCATCAGTCAGCTCTTTGGGCAGATTTACATGAAACAGTCTGGGCAGTGCCGTCAGCTGATTTTTCATGTGAATGGGTTTTATGCCCGGAATAATCGGCACGTTTATTCCAGCTTCCCTGCATTTGTCGATAAAATCATAATATACACGGTTGTCAAAAAACATTTGGGTGACGATATAATCTGCACCAGCATCCACTTTTTGTTTCAGATAGCGTAAATCCTGTTCTAAATTGGCTGCTTCAAAATGTTTTTCGGGATACCCGGCAACACCAATGCTAAAATCGAGAGGCGCATTGTTTTTCAGGTCTTCTTCAAGATAAATTCCCTTTTTTAAGTTAACAATCTGCGACACAAGCTCATTTGCATTTGAATGTCCGTTTTCTTCGGGCTGAAAAAATTGCTGCCCCCTGATTCCGTCACCCCTGAGCGCCAGAATATTTTCAATTCCCAAAAAATTCAGGTCGATAAGCACATGCTCGGTTTCACTTTTAGTGAAACCGCCGCAAAGTATATGCGGAACAACCGGAATATTGTAGCGGTGCTGAATAGATGCGGCAATTGCAACAGTTCCGGGGCGTTTTCTGACCGTTCGCTTGACGATTGAACCGTTGCTCAATTCCTTGAATTCCGTTTCGTCACGATGTGTTGTGATGTTTATATACTTTGGATCAAACTCCAGCAAGCTTTCAATGGTGTTGTAAATCCGGTTGGCATCACTTCCTTTAAGCGGAGGAAGTAGCTCAAAGGAAAATACGGTTTTTTTTGCACTTTTAATAATATCGATAACTTTCATCTTACCGCGAAATTTTTGGTTTTTCTTCTAAATCCGATAAAAGGATTAGGCGCATAAAGATACAACTTTTATTTTCCGTTTGCCTTGAATGCAATCATAACCGTATGAATCATTATTTTAAAATCCATATAAAGTGAGATGTTTTTAAGGTAGATCATATCGTATGGAAGGCGTTCCAGCATCTCTTCCACATTAGAAGCATAACCGTATTTTACCTGCCCCCAGGAGGTAATTCCGGGTCTGAGTTTATGAAGCAGCGTGTAGTGCGGTGCATATTCAACAATCTGATCTATATAGTATTGTCTTTCGGGACGTGGACCCACGAGCGACATGTCACCTTTCAATACATTGAAAAACTGGGGAATTTCGTCAAGATGTGTTTTTCGCAGAAATTTACCGATTGGAGTAATGCGTTTATCATCTTTTGATGAAAGCGCCGGCGTTCCTTTTTCGGCATCCTGAACCATGCTTCGGAGCTTGTAGATATAAAATGGTTTTCCGTATCGCCCGATTCGTTCCTGTTTGTAAATTACCGGACCTTTGGAGGATCTTTTTATCAACACGGCAAGAATGAGAAACACCGGAAAAATGATTATTGAAGCTGTCAGCGAAATGGAAACATCCAGCAAACGCTTGGTATTTGCCTGCCAGACGGGCATCAGTCCGTTGGAGATTTTAATGAGCGGAGTGCCGTAAATTGTATTTGTTTTAACCGTTCCCGAAAGGAAATCATAAAGCTCGGGAATGCCCCAGATGCTTATCTGTAAGTTTTCGAGTACGGTTAGAATGTTGTTCAAACGCTCGTGCTCACGGGTTTCAATGGCAATAATCACTTCTTCAATATTGTATTTTTCGATAATTTCAGTGATGTTACTTAGCTTTCCGAGTTGCGGAATATATTGCTCTAACAGCTGATTATCATTGTTTTCAATACCCACAAAACCGACAAACAGATTTCCGGCAGGCCGCTTTTGGATTGACATCTCTTCATAAATTCTTTTGGCTTTTTCGTTACTGCCGATCAGCAGAGTGTTGAACCCGATTTTCCGGTTGTGAATCCGGTGAATGGTGCGCGTTGTTAAAATCAGTCTGAAAAGATAGGTGAGCCCGAAATGCAGGGCAAAAAGGGTGAAAAACAGGTGATAATAGTTTTTATAGCTGTGGATGTAGTCATCAAGAAGCAGTGCGAAAAAGATAATGACAACTCCGGTGAGTGAAGTGAGAAAAGTCTGACCCAGTTCAATTAGCCTTGATCGGCGGTATATGCTATTGTAAAATCCTGTGATAAAGTATAATAATATCCAGAACGAAGGGATAATTATCAAGCCTAAAAAAAAGCGCTGTGAAAATTCGACAGGAATGTCAATACCGAAGGTTTGAGATTCAATGACAACCTTTCTGTATATGAAAAAGAGTGTCCAGCTTAATGCTGCAGCTAAAAAATCTAAAGTTAAGTATTTGGCAACCTGCCGCTTTTTGTTCATCATTTACAGTTAAGTTCAGCCTGACATTTTGCACAATTGCGATGCCTTAGAATTTAACGACTGACACAATAAAATATTGCGCAAAAATAGGCTTTTCGCACAATATTAATGGGTGTACTTTTCTATACGGGCTAAGATGATTTTAACGGTCTGTATAGCAGCGGAGTAGTCATCTAAATTAGTGGTCTGAGTTTTTGAGCTGCCGATGGCGTCAAAAAAGGCAAAAACTTCATTGTGCTCCGTTGAATCATCAAGGTTAACCACTGAGTTATTGCATGTTCCGGCAGCATTTATCATGTCGAAAGCGGCAAACTGGTTGCGTGCATAGGTTTTAATGGTAAATTCTTCCTGATTTGCTGAATATTTAATATTGAGATTCACAATTGAACCATCGCCATATTCGAGATTGATATTTCTGAATAATTCGTTTTCCTGTTTCATTTCAAAAAAGATTGCGTTTATCTTTTTTGGCTTGCTGTCCGTCATCTCTTTGAGCATTAGAAGCAGTTGAATCAGTAAATCTTCAAACTTTTCTTCTTCCTTTTTGGATAGGAAAAGATCAATATATGCTGGTTTTTTGATGTTTTGGTTGAACCATTGTACCGGCGGAAGATAAAAATACGGATTTGCAACCTGAATTACGGTTTTTGCTTCCCGCGCCAGTTTGCTGAGCTGGGCGCATTCTTCAGGCGAGAGATTGGGATAAGATGTTGCAAAAAAAGGCTTCGATTCTCTGATAATTTCGCTCAGCATCCGGAAAGACAAAGATGAGAACCGGTTAATAAACAGTGCATCAACAGATTTAATAAGTTCAATCCTGCTGAATTCAGGAACGGGCAAGCGATAGTCCTCAGTTTCAGATTGCGTTCCGGCAGCCGATTTCCCGGCAACATTGATTTCCGGCAGCTCATAAGCCTTTTCGATGTAAGGCTTCATTTGATAAATATTTCCAATCAATCCCAGATTAACCATAATGCAAATATAAAAATCAGAACCACCGGTTTGCCCCCTTTTGCTATTTATTTATCAACTTTAAATGTTAATATTGTAAAAGAGAAATGATTATTTGTTCCCACAGATTTGCTTATTTTGATTGCTTTTATTGTTTTTGATAAAATATGACTGAAAATGATAATCTTAGGCACCAGGGAATGCGCAAGCGGCTGGTTGAAGGGTTAAAAATAAAGGGGATTCGTGACGAAAGAGTGCTGGAGGCGCTCAATAAGGTGCCACGACATCTTTTTATGGAGAGTTCGTTTCTGAATTTTGCATATAAGGATCAGGCTTTCCCGATCGGGGCGGGACAAACAATTTCCCAGCCTTTTACCGTTGCTTTTCAAACGCAGTTGCTTCAGGTTGAAAAGAACGATAAAATTCTCGAAGTGGGCACCGGCTCAGGTTATCAGGCTGCGGTTCTGGTTGAAATGGGCGCAAGGGTTTTTACCATCGAAAGGCAAAAGGAGCTGTTTCAGAAAACGCAGGCATTTTTACCCGAAATCGGCTACAATCCGGCATGTTTTTTTGGGGATGGATATGAAGGATTACCCGCTTTTGCGCCGTTTGATAAAATACTTGTTACCGCTGGTGCCACCATAATACCCGAATCATTGAAAAATCAGCTGAAAACGGGCGGAAGGCTCGTAATCCCTGTAGGCATGATTAATCATCAGGAAATGCTGGTGATAACACGAATTTCTGAAAATGAATTTAAAACCGAAAAGCATGGCGGGTTTGTTTTTGTGCCGCTGCTTAAAGGCGTTGTAAATTAGAAAAATATGTTGAAGGTTAAAAAGTTTGTAGTTAATCCGTTACAGGAGAATTCTTATGTGCTTTCAGACGAAACCGGGAGTTGCGTTATTGTTGACCCGGGGTTTTATTTTGAAGAAGAGTATGAAGAGTTGAGGTTATATATTGCCGAAAACCGGCTGACGCCTGTAATGATAGCCAACACCCACTGTCATTTTGACCACATTTTTGGTGTGGAAACTTTGCGAAAGCAGTATAATATTCCGTTTCTGGCACATCGCGATGATGAATTTTGGCTTGAGCAAGCTATTGCACAGGGGAAAATGTTTGGTTTCGATGTTGAACCGGTGAATTCACCTGACTCTTATTTTGAAGAAGGCGAATTGCTGAAATTTGGAAATACCGAACTCGAAATTATTCATATTCCGGGGCATTCGCCCGGTCATGTTGTCTTTTATTCGGAGGTAGATGATGTTGTGATTGGGGGAGATGTTCTGTTTCACGGAAGTATCGGGCGCACGGATTTACCCGGAGGAAACCATCAGGCTTTAATTTCTGGAATAAAAAATAAGCTCTTTCTTTTGCCCGACGAAACAAAGGTGTTTTGCGGACACGGTCCCGAAACCACATTGGGTTTTGAGAAAAACAACAATCCTTTTTTAACGTAATATCATATAGAATCTGTTGGCATAAAACGAGAAATAGATAAACTGAATTCAAAAAAATATATCATGTTGCACGATCATTTTGTAAACCGGCACATTGGACCGCGTGATGAAGATATTGAGAAAATGCTTGAAGTTGTGGGCGTTTCATCTCTGGATGAGCTGATTGACCAGACCGTCCCGTCCGATATTCGGTTAAAGGAGCCTTTGTCTTACCGCAAAGGACTTTCGGAACATCTTTTTTTCAAAAAGATTTACGGTCTGGCTAAGAAAAACAAGGTTTTTAATTCCTACATAGGCATGGGGTATTACAATACAGTAACTCCTGCCGTTATTTTGCGAAATGTTTTGGAAAATCCCGGCTGGTACACTTCCTATACGCCTTATCAGGCTGAAATTTCGCAGGGAAGATTAGAAGCGCTTTTGAATTTTCAAACCATAGTGTGTGAGCTGACTGCAATGGAAGTTGCTAACGCTTCGCTGCTTGATGAGGCTACGGCGGCAGCCGAAGCCATGACGATGATGCATGGACTTCGCCCCAGAGCGATGGCAAAAGCCGGAGCAAATACCTTGTTGGTTGATGAGAAAATATGGGCTCAAACCCTTGATGTGTTAGAAGCCAGAGCAAATCCGTCTGGAATTGAACTGCGCATTGAACCTGCTGCAACTTTTGAGTTTACCGATGATGTGTTCGGCGTCATTTTGCAATACCCGGATTCCGATGGAAACATTCCCGATTATGCTCAACTTGTTGAGCAGGCGCATGAGAAGGGAGTAAAAGTAGCTGTTGCAACTGATCTGCTTGCACTTGCGCTCCTGACACCGCCGGGAGAGTGGGGCGCCGATATTGTATTTGGAAACAGTCAGCGATTTGGTGTGCCCATGGGATATGGCGGACCACATGCCGCATTTTTTGCAGCCCGCGAAGAGTATAAGCGCTATCTTCCCGGACGGATAATCGGCATTTCAAAAGATGTGCATGGAAACCGTGCATTGCGGATGGCGCTGCAAACCCGCGAACAGCACATAAAACGGGAAAAGGCAACTTCAAACATCTGCACCGCACAGGCGCTTTTGGCAATAATGGCAGGATTTTATGGGGTGTATCACGGTCCTGACGGAATCAAAAATATTGCACAAAGAGTTCATAATCTTGCTGTATTATTAAAAAAAGAGGCTGAAAAACTGGGATTTGTTCAGCTCAATACGCTCTTTTTTGATACGCTAAGGTTTGCACTTCCCGAAAATGTAAAATGCGAAGATATTGAACAGCTCTCTTTGGAAAAGGAGATGAATTTCCGCTATCTAAATGGTAGTCAGTTAGGTATAAGTATTGACGAAACAACAACAATTGATGAAATTAACCGGATTCTGGAAGTTTTTGCACAGCCGGCAAAAAAAAGCCACCAGCCCGTGAACGATTGCATTGAAAATTTTCTTTTCGATAGTTCGGTTGTGCGTCAATCCGATTTTATGCAGCAGGAAGTTTTTAGCAAATACCGCTCGGAAACTGAAATGATGCGCTATATCAAAAGATTGGAGCGCAAAGATATTTCACTGGCAGATTCCATGATTTCGTTGGGTTCGTGTACCATGAAGCTGAATGCCGCCATGGAGATGCTGCCGATTAGTTGGGTGGAATTCAATGGCATTCATCCTTTTGTGCCAGTGAATCAGGCAGAAGGTTATCACCAAATGATGAAGGAACTTCGCGAAAGTCTGGCTGAAATCACAGGTCTTGCTGATGTGAGTCTGATGCCCAATTCGGGCGCCGCCGGTGAATATGCAGGTTTGATGGTCATCCGGGAATATCTGAAAAGCATTGGAGAATCCGGGCGTAATGTGGTTCTGATTCCATCTTCGGCACACGGCACAAATCCCGCAAGCGCCGTGATGGCAGGAATGAGGGTTGTGATTGTGAAATGCGATGAGCGCGGAAACATTGACCTGGATGATATTCGCGAAAAAGCTGAAAAGTTTTCGAAAACTCTTGCTGCCATCATGGTTACCTATCCTTCCACCCACGGTGTTTTTGAACCGGAAATTCGGGAAATTTGCGATATAATTCACAGTCACGGCGGACAGGTTTATATGGACGGTGCAAACATGAACGCTCAGGTTGGACTAACTTCGCCCGGAGTTATCGGTGCAGATGTTTGCCACCTGAATCTGCACAAAACATTTGCTATTCCGCATGGCGGAGGTGGTCCGGGCGTTGGTCCGATAGCCGTTGCCAGCCATCTGGTGAAATTTCTGCCATCGCACCCCATTGTGGATAACGGACATACAGGAATTAAAGCCATTTCTGCCGCTCCCTGGGGAAGCGCTTCAATTTTGCCGATAACTTACGGATATATTCAGATGATGGGGTCTGAAGGATTGACTAAAGCTTCAAAAATTGCCATTCTGAATGCAAATTATATCGCAAAATCATTGGAGAAAAACTATGGGATTCTCTACACCGGAGCATCAGGCAGGGTGGGGCACGAGCTGATTTTGGAGTGCCGCCACCTGAAAGCTTCTTCCGGAATAACTGAAGAAGATATTGCAAAGAGGCTCATGGATTTCGGCTTCCATGCGCCAACACTCTCTTTTCCGGTTTACGGAACGCTGATGATTGAACCCACCGAGAGCGAGTCGAAAGAGGAAATTGACCGGTTTATCGAAGCGCTGAATACCATTTACGATGAAATAAGGGAAGTTGAAACCGGCGTGATGCACAAAGAGGACAATGTGCTGAAAAATGCGCCGCATACGGTGGAAGTGATCACTTCCGACGATTGGAAACATGAATATTCGCGTGAAAAAGCCGCCTGGCCCCTTCCGTGGGTGAGGCAAAGCAAATTCTGGGTCTCTGTCGGAAGAGTTGACAATGCCTGGGGCGACCGGAACCTGATTTGCTCCTGCGGTTCGCCATTGGAATATGAGCTGTTTCATCCCGATTTAAACAGATAATCAGAAACCCGGCTTATGATAGTTTTTCCCGGTGCCAAAATAAATATTGGGCTTCATGTTGTTTCCCGCCGCCCGGACGGCTACCATAATTTGGAAACTGTTTTTTATCCGGTTCCGCTTTTTGACATTCTGGAGATGGCGGAATCTGAAAAAACCGAAATTGGTTTTTCAGGAATCCAAATTGACGGCGATGCTGAAAATAACCTGATAATGAAGGCGTACCGGCTGCTGCAAAAAGAGTTTGATTTGCCGCCGGTGAGGTTTCATCTGCATAAAAATATTCCACCCGGATCGGGACTTGGCGGCGGTTCGTCAAATGCAGCTTTTACATTGAAAATGCTGAACAGCCATTTTCAGTTGCAACTCTCTAATGAAAGTCTTAAAAAATATGCTGTTCAGCTTGGCGCCGATTGCCCGTTTTTTATCGGTAACGAGCCTGCCATTGCCACAGGAATTGGCGATATCCTTCGTCCCCTTCCGGTTGATTTGTCAGGCTACCGTCTGGTGCTGATCATGCCGGGAATTCCAATCAACACTGCCCGGGCTTATGAGAACATTACCCCGTCAAAACCCGGATTTGACCTTGAGAAAATTGCCGGTATTTCGGTTGAACAGTGGAAAGATGTTGTGGTCAATGATTTTGAGAAAACAGTTTTTTCACGTCATCCCGAAATTGAAAAGTGGAAGAATACGCTCTATGAGCTTGGCGCATTGTATGCCTCCATGTCGGGCAGCGGCTCGGCGCTTTTTGCTTTTTTTTCAAATTTACCCGCTGATTTAAATATAAAAATACCTGAAAGTATTCTGTTTGTTTGTTGAAATCCGCCATTCACCGAATAACGTGCGGTATTGGTCAATTCCCTGTTTTTTCTGCCAAAACAGAGTGTAACCTTTGTGCCGTTTATCAGTCTTATGACTGTGAAACGATGAAAACAGAGTTTATTAAAAACAGAAAACGATGAAAACAAAAATTAATCGCATGGCATTAGCCATATTCTTTGCTGCCTTTTTATTTGCGGCAAATGTTGAAGCAGAAGGTAAGGGGCTGCACGCTTTTTCCGGTTTGGAAAACGTGACAGAAAGTAAACTTCAGATTGAAAACTGGATGATTAACGATGCATACTGGGATTTCACAAGAACAGTATACACATTTCAGACAGAAACGGAAAATGTTTCCCGCATTGAAAGCTGGATGTTAGACGATAATTTGTGGGAAATTCCTGCATTAAAGTATTTGGCTTCGGACAAAGACGCACCTTTATGTGTTGAAGACTGGATGATTCACGGGAAATACTGGAACTGATCTGAATTAAAACAGTCCGAAAATATTTCCATCGGAATCGATATCAATATTTTCTGCTGCCGGGATTGCGAGCAATCCCGGCATTCTCATTATATATCCGGCAATTGAAATGATAATCCCGGCACCGGTTGCCATCTCAATTTCGCGAATTTTACAAACCTGCAAAATCACAGATACTCAATTTCCACATGTTTGAAAAATTTGTCGGTGAGAATTTTTGAAATTCTTTTTACCACAAATTTTCTCAGTTCCAGTTCCACAGGCTGCTCCGGGTCCTGATGTGCCCAGTTTATGCGGGTACCTACAATAATGTCAATGCTGTCATGCTCCAGCAGCAGCTTGACCACATTATCTGCCGGACTGTCCAGCAGGCGGAATTCGCTGTTGTAGTTTTCAAGAATCTCTTCTACTTTTCCAAGTGTCAGAATTCCTTCGGTTACCATTTCAAATCCATCCATGGAAGCGGCAGGCGGAAGCATGTCATAGTTTTTGGGCAGGTGTTCGATTTTTACTTCAATTCCTAATTCACGCCCGATAATCTCTGCCGTTGTTCCGCCGCAGATAATTCTTTTGCCGTCGAAACTTCTGATACGGTCGGCAAAATCGTAATCTTTTATTTTGTAAAACGGTGGTCCCGTAATCAGCATGAGCTTGCGCGGCTCCCTGAAATAGATAACGCCACATGTGGTGTCATCCTTCACTTCAAAATTATCGTTTATACTTGCCTGATTTATTATTTTACGAGCTAACCTTGCAGCAGAAATATCCGCCATACGATTTACCTGATTCAGCGCGAAAGCGGTGACATTTTCAATGCCCCAGCCCAAAGGGTAGCGTTTTTGTCCCAACCCCGACTGCACCACTCCATCTGATAGAAAAACAAGCCGGTCCTCTTTTCTGGCTATGAATTCACGTGAGCGCAGCACTTTCCCGATATTTTTACGTCCGCGCACTTCCAGTTCTAACTCTTTGGGTTGATAAGCTTCTCCATTTCTGATTATCAGTACTGTCGGATTGTCATAATTGATGATGCGCACCAAGCCGTCAGTTTCAATTTCGATGATGGTAAAAGTGGCATAGTTCTCTTTTCCGTCGCTGCTTTTTGGCAGAGCTTCCATGATGATTCGTGCCGAGATTTCGGGTTTTGTATGAAACCGGGTATATTTCAGCGCCATTGTGGCGGTGAGCGTAGCAAGCACATTGGCTTTTATTCCGTGCCCGATTCCGTCGCTCATAACTAAAATAGTGCGCCCTTCCTCCCTGAAAATATCCGACATGAACACATCGCCGCAGGCGATTTCGCCTTTTGGACGTTTCTGCTGAACGTTAATTTCAACATGGTAATTGCCATTATTATGGTAGTTGCCGTTATTGGTCGTCGCCATATCTGTAAGCTTGTATGATTGAATTTAACAGTTCTTCGGTTTCAGCGGCATTTTCGCCTAACAGATGGGCAATTTTCTGAACGGTATCGATATTCTGCTTCTTAATTCGTTGTGCGCGATTGATAATTTCATCGTGCACCAGCAGCGGCGCTGACATATCCCGGATCACTGCCCCCACCACCTTTTGCTTGTAGAGCGTAACCACCGAAACATGAAGCAGCCTGTTGCTGAATTTTATATCCCGCTCCAATGCATCTTCGCCCGAAGTGAGAATGCTTGAGAGCATTTTGAAAATTACATCCGGCACAAGCCCTCTCACATCGGCGCCTTCAAGCCCTGAAATGGTTTCGTAAAGCTCTTTTATCTCTTCGCCCATAAGCTGTGCAAAAGCTTCATTTGCATCCACAACCCTGTAGTCCTGATCCATCATCAGAATACCCATATTGATTTTGTGAAGCATGTGGGATGAAATTTCCATCGCTTCCTGTGCTTTTTCCAGACGTTTCTCGGTCTTTTTCAGTTTTGTAACATCGTTGATGGAGCCGGCAATTCCGGTAATTTCACCTTCACTGTTCCTGATTACCGCCTTGTTGAGCACCACGTCAATCCGCGAGCCATCCAGCCGGTGAACTTCGGTTTCGTAGGTTTGCACATCCGGGTTGGCAATTAATTCCTGATCCTTGTCGTAATAGATTTCCGCCATGTGCCGGGTGTGCACATCAAAAACCGACCGCCCGATTGTCTGTTCACGGTTTCTTCCGGTGAATTCTTCGTGTGCTTTATTGCACATTTGATAAATACCTTTCAGGTCGCGGCAAAAGATTGGAATGGGCAGCGAGTCGAAAACTCTTTGGTAAAATTCGGGGTCATCAATATAACCGGACATAAAGGATTTCTTGTCATAAATCATTTCAGGTTTTTTTGGATTTTAAACTTCACCGAAAATAAGCAATAAATCCTTATTTACACTCATTTTAAATTAATTAAAATGGTGAAAATAGTAAGAAATGATACATTAAGCCCCGATAGTTATCTTATCTTTGTGAAAAAGTATTTAACCAGATTTTCAACTTGAAACCGTGAAGTTAAGTGATATTCTAAAATACACAGATTCCCGCATCGTCACGCGCAATTCTCAAAATGAACGTGAAATTGAGAAAGGTTTCAGCTCCGATTTAATGAGCGATGTGCTCACGCTTGACGAAGACAATATTTTACTGATAACAGGGCTTGCAAACGTGCAGCTTGTGCGCACGGCAGAAATGGCAGACATCAGCGCTGTGCTGCTTGCACGCGGAAAAGAGGCATCACCGGAAATGATAGAACTGGCAAATGAAACCGGACTGGTGATCATGGAAACCCCATTGTCGCTGTATAAAGCCAGTGGCGTTCTGTATTCGAAAGGTTTAAGAGCTATATATTGATATGACATTTAATCTCTCTTTTAATGTGAAGGGCGGCGATTTTTCCAATGCCGGGAAGGCATCAAGCGAGATTAAAAAAGTTTTGAAGAAACTAAATGTTGAGCCAAAAGGCATTAAACGGATTGTAGTCGCAACTTATGAAGCCGAAGTGAATGTTGTTGCCCACGCCTGGGAAGGACGTATAGAAGCCTTTTTCGGAAAGGATGAGATCAGCGTTGTGGTTTCCGACCGCGGACCGGGAATAAGTGACATTGAACAGGCAATGCAGCCCGGTTTTTCAACTGCATCCAAAAAGGTGAGAGAAATGGGATTCGGAGCGGGAATGGGATTAGCAAACATTGAAAAAAATGTTGATTCATTAGATATTAAAAGTGAGGTGGGAGAGGGAACGGTTTTATCTTTCAGGTGTAATTACTCATGAACAGAGCAACAAAATATCATGCATTGGAAGTGGATACGGAAAAATGTTTTGGCTGTACCCATTGCATGAAGACTTGTCCGACTGAAGCTATCCGGGTTGTCAAAGGAAAAGCGGTAATTGACGGAGATCGATGCGTGGATTGCGGAAACTGCCTGCGCGCCTGTCCGGCAGATGCCATTTATATGTACCATGACAGCCTGCAACAGAT
>CAYNOQ010000013.1:20380-41913 GCA_964398855.1 uncultured Mariniphaga sp.
TGAACCTTTCACACATCGTGTGGCACTTTTCCCTTCCGTGTTCGTTGGTCAGTTCTCTGAGAAATATTCTGAAGATCAAATATATTCGGCGCTGCTTGAGCTGGGATTTACACACATTTTTGAAGTGGAGCAACCCGTAGAGTGGCTGATGGAATCCATCAGGGAAAGCCGTAAAGAAGTTACGGACGGACCGCTGATTTCGTCCTTTTGTCCGGCAGTAGTGCGGCTCATTCAGTGTAAATATCCATCTCTAACAGGAAATATATCCCGTAGAAAAGCGCCTCACGATCTGGCGGCACATTTTGCTATTTCATTGCTGAAAAAACAGGGCGTCAGGCGGGAAGATATTGGTGTTTTCTATGTTTCACCCTGCTCTGCAAAAATGGTGGCTGTTAAACAGCCCGTTGCCGAAGATAAATCTATCGTCACCGGCGTAATCAACATGAAGGATTTGTATAACCGTGTAATGAAACTTATTCCGGGGCAAAAGCGCAGGGATACTGCAGGTTACAGGAACTATTTAAGCCGCGAAGGTATTTTGTGGAGTCTTCCGCGGGGTGAATCTTCATGGTTTCGGAAAAAGTCGATGGCTATTGACGGTATTCATAATGTGGTTCGGTTTTTAGAACGGCTTGAAAGCGGCGATGTTCCCGAGCTCGATTTTCTGGAATTGAAATCCTGCAATCTGGGATGTGCCGGCGGCATTTTACTTTCCGGAAACCGTTTTCTCACCGTAGAGCGGTTGCAAAAGCGCGCTTTGAACTATCCGCGCGCTGCTCAGATAAAAACCGACAGTTTTGAAAAAAATGAGATTAAACGGCTTTTGATTTCAGATGAAATTGAACCCGATCCGGTGTTTGTGTTAGATAAGGACAGAACCGTGGCACTCAGAAAAATGCAGAGGATTCATTCAATTCTCTGCCGGCTGCCGGCTATTGACTGCGGAGGGTGCGGGGCGCCAAACTGCCATGCGCTGGCAGAAGATATTGTGCAGGGAAAAGCCCGGTTGATTGATTGTGTTTTTTTACAAAATAAATATGTCAATGAACAGAAAATCAGTCCTGAAAAAGCGTTTGAATCCCTTGAGCGAAAATGGGGCGTTAAACGTTTTGATGCTGATTGCAATAGAATAGGAGGGCGAAATGAAAGTTTCTGAATTAGTTGAAAAATACGAACTGAAAGTGTTTTCCGGAGAAAAGGGGCTTAAAAATGAAATTTCAGGAGGATATGTTTCCGACTTGTTGAGCGATGTTATGGGAAATGCTGCCGAAAATGAGATTTGGATAACTCTCCAGACTCATCAGAACGTTGTGGCAATAGCTTCTCTAAAGGATTTAGCCGGAATAATTTTCGTAAAAGGATTTGAACCGGATGAAGATTCACTGGAGAGAAGCCGGGAGGAGAATATTCCGCTGTTGGGAACAAAACTAAGCGCTTTTGAAATGGCAGGAGAGCTTTATGCCGACCTGAACCGTAAGCAACAGATTTAAACTTTAACCATTTTATATTTTCAAAAAGTATGAAAATATGAATAAGTACCGGGGCGATCTGCATATTCACACACTGTTGTCTCCTTGCGCCAGCTTGGAAATGACACCGCAAATTATTGTGGAAAAAGCCAGAGAAAAGGGATTGAAAATTATCGGTATCACCGATCACAATTCCACAAAACATGGTATGCTGGTTAAAAAGATTGCCCGCCGGGCAGGTATTTTTACACTCACCGGAGCCGAAGTAACAACACGTGAAGAGGTGCATTGCCTTGCATTTTTTGAGCTGCCCGGGCAGCTTGCCCGCTTTCAGCTTTTTATTGAGGAAAATATTACCTATATTCCGCACGCTGACGAACGTTTCGGCTATCAGCCGGTAATTGATGAAAATGAAAATATTCTGGAAATGATTTCCTGGTTTTTGCCTGCCGCACTCAAAGCGGGAATTGAAAAAATTCAGCAGCAGGTTTACGAGCTTGACGGTATTTTTATTCCCGCACACATTGATCGCCCTGCCAACGGGATTTTGGCTCAGTTAGGATTTATCCCGCCCGGACTGAAATTTGACGCACTGGGGCTTTCAAAATCGGGTTCTTTGGAAAATATCAGAAAAAAACATGGAATAGATGATAAAACAACAATAATTCGCAATTCGGATGCCCATTATCCCGAACAAATTGGCGAAATTTATACAGTTTTTAATATGGAGAGAGTTAGCTTCCGGGAAATCAGGAAAGCGCTGAACAGAGAGGAAAACAGATATTGTGAATTGCCATGAGAACCATTGCCGATCATGTGCTGGATATTGTTCAGAATGCTGTGCGCGCCCGGGCTACCCGGATTGAAATAGTAGTTGAAGAGAATAAAAATGAAAATCTTTTTACCTTAAAAATAGAAGACAACGGCTGCGGAATGAGCAGGGAAGATTTGGAGCAGGCAGCCAATCCGTTCTTTACATCACGGAAAACCCGTAAAGTTGGACTGGGATTACCGCTTTTGAGGCAGAAAGCCATAGGGGCAGGCGGCACTTTCAGTATTGATTCGGTACCCGGAGAGGGCACCAGGGTTCAGGCTGCTTTTCAGCTTGAACACCTTGACAGACCGCCATTGGGAGAAATCTGGGAAACCTGGTATCTCACTCTGGCAGGAAACGCCGGAATCCGGCTGATATACCAACATGCGGCAGACGGTAAACTGTTTGTGATTGACTCGGAAGAGGTGCTCGAAATGCTTGACGGCATTTCGCTCCGGCACAGGGAGGTGAAACAGGGCATTGAAGAATTGATTAAAAACAGTCTCTTGGAAATAGGAGCAAAAAAATAGAAAACCAAAAATTTTCAACTATGACAAAAATCAAAACATTGGCAGATCTTCGGAAAATGAAAGAGGAGGTTCAGCAGAGGATCAAACTGCGCGAAAACAGCAACCATCCCGAACAGATTGTGCAGGTGAAAGTGGGCATGGCAACCTGCGGAATCGCATCCGGCGCAAAAGAAACAATGAAATATTTTATGGATGAGCTTGAATTGCAGGCTGTTGATGCTTTAGTAACCCAGACCGGATGCATGGGCTATTGCTACGCCGAACCTACAGTGGAAATCACGCTTCCCGGAAAAGAACCTGTTCTGTTTGGTTATGTGGATACGAAAAAGAGCCGCGAAATCATTGATGTTTACATCAAACGCGGTGAACTTGTTGACGGAATACTTCCCCTGACATTCAAATCAATTGATGACTAAATAATTAACCGTAAACTTTATGAATATGCTTGATCACAGAATTCATATACTGATTTGCGGCGGAACCGGGTGCAAGGCAGCCGAAAGTGATGAGATAAAACGATCGCTGAGCCGCTGGATTGAAGATATGGACATGGAAGACGAAGTGCAGGTGTTGCTTACCGGCTGCTTCGGATTTTGCGAAAAAGGTCCGATTGTGAAAATAGTGCCCGATAACACTTTTTATGTGGGGGTTAAACCGGAAGATGCAGAAGATATTGTAAAAGAACACCTGATTAAAGGACGTCAGGTGCAGCGGCTGCTCTACAAAGATCCGGTAACAAATGTGCAGATTAGTGATTCGGAGAAGATGGATTTTTACAAAAAGCAATTTCGGATTGCGCTCAGGAATTGCGGCTTTATCAATCCTGAAAAAATTGAGGAGTACATCTCCCGGGACGGCTATCTGGCTCTGGGAAAATGCCTGACTGAGTTCACCCCCGAGAAGACCATCGCAGAAATAAAAAAATCCGAATTGCGCGGGCGCGGCGGTGGTGGTTTTCCTACCGGATTGAAATGGGAAATTACCCGAAAAACAGAATCCGATCAAAAATATGTGGTTTGCAATGCCGATGAGGGCGACCCCGGAGCGTTTATGGATCGCTCGATTCTGGAGGGCGACCCGCATTCGGTGATTGAAGCCATGGCAATTTGCGGCTACTGCATCGGCGCCGACACAGGACTTGTCTATATCAGGGCAGAATATCCGCTGGCAATCAATCGGTTAACTACTGCAATAAATCAGGCGCGGGAGTATGGCTTGCTTGGTAAAGATATTTTGGGCACCGGTTTCAACTTCGACATCGATATCCGTTTTGGAGCCGGCGCTTTTGTGTGCGGCGAGGAGACGGCGCTTATCCATTCTATGGAAGGACTTCGGGGCGAACCCACATTTAAACCGCCATTCCCGTCTGTCTCCGGCTATTTGGGAAAGCCCACCAATGTGAACAATGTGGAGACTTTTGCAAATATTCCGGTCATTATAAACAAGGGGGCGGAGTGGTTTACCAAAATTGGAACTGAAAATTCAAAAGGCACGAAGGTTTTTGCACTGGCAGGAAAAATCAATAATGTCGGTCTGATTGAAGTGCCAATGGGAACAACTCTCCGGGAAGTGATCTACGATATTGGTGGCGGTATCAAAGACGGCAAGCAGTTTAAATCCGTGCAGACCGGCGGTCCGTCGGGCGGCTGCCTCACCCGCGACTTTCTGGATACGCCCATCGATTTTGACAATCTGCTGGCGGCAGGTTCCATGATGGGGTCAGGGGGTATGATTGTGATGGACGAGGATGATTGCATGGTGGGAATTGCCAAGTTTTATCTGGAGTTTACCTTAGAGGAGTCGTGCGGAAAATGCACACCCTGCCGGATTGGCAACAAAAGACTTTATGAGATACTTGATAAAATTACAATGGGTAACGGCGAGGAGGCAGATATTGAGCGCCTGCGGCTGCTGAGCAACGTAATTAAAGATACTTCGCTTTGCGGATTGGGGCAAACTTCTCCCAACCCGGTTTTGTCAACCATTGCCAATTTTGAAAATGAATATCTGGCACACGTGATTGATAAAAATTGTCCTGCCGGACAATGTAAGGAGCTGCTCAGATATGATATTATTGAAGATATGTGTACCGGCTGCACACTCTGTTTCCGCTACTGTCCGGTGGGTGCAATCACCGGCGAGCGCAAGCAGCCCCATTATATTGACCAGTCATTGTGCATCAAATGCGGCGACTGCTTCGATAAATGTAAATTCAATGCAATTATTCTTTCATAGGAAAAATCAAACAGATGGAAACACTACATTTGACCATAGATAACAAGCCGTTAATCGTAAAAAAAGGAATAACCATTCTTGAGGCTGCATCGAGTGCGGGAATTCACATTCCCACATTGTGCCACATGAAACTCGATGATCTGAATATTGAAAACAAACCCGGAGGCTGCCGTATATGCGTGGTAGAGGTGAAAGGGAGAAGAAACCTTGCGCCAGCCTGCTGCACCGAAGTAACTGATGGCATGGAAATTAACTCTCATTCCATCCGGGTGATAAATGCACGGCAGACCGTACTGGAGCTGATTTTATCGGATCACCCTGCCGACTGCCTGATTTGTGCCAAATCGGGGAAATGCGAATTGCAGGATATGGCGCATCATCTGGGAATCCGGGAGATTCATTACAAAGGTGAGCAGTCTTGCTACCGCGAAGATACTTCTCCAGCCATTATCCGTGATGTGGACAAGTGCATCATGTGCCGCCGCTGTGAGATGATGTGCAATGATGTGCAGACGGTGGGAGTGCTTTCTGCCATTAACCGTGGTTTTAACGCGGTGGTTTCGCCGGCGTTTGAGATGAACCTCGACCACTCGGTTTGCACCTATTGCGGACAGTGTGTTGCGGTATGCCCCACGGGAGCGCTGACGGAAGTTGACCATACCGCCCAGGTGGTGAGAGCGCTTTCAGACCCTTCCAAAACGGTAATTGTGCAAACTGCTCCGGCGGTGCGCGCCGCATTGGGCGAAGAGTTCGGTCTGGAACCGGGAACATTGGTTACCGGAAAAATGGTCTCTTCCCTGCGTAGGTTGGGGTTCGACTATGTTTTCGATACTGATTTTGGCGCAGACCTGACTATTATGGAGGAGGGAACAGAAATTCTGAACAGATTGTCGCGGTTTTTGGAAGGAGACACCACCGTGAAATTGCCGGTTCTCACTTCTTGCTGTCCGGCATGGGTGAAATTTTTTGAACACCAGTTTCCTCAGCTCATGGATATTCCGTCAACGGCGCGCTCTCCACAGCAAATGTTCGGTAGCATTGCAAAAACCTATTTTGCCGGAAAACTTGGAGTTAAGCGCGAAGATTTGGTGGTAGTTTCCATCATGCCCTGCGTGGCAAAGAAATATGAGTGTGGGCGCGATGAGTTTAAGGTGAACGGAAACCCGGATGTGGATTATGCACTAACAACAAGAGAGTTGGCGGCTTTGATTAAGCTTGCCAACATCAACTTTAACCGGATGCCAAATGAAGATTTTGACTCTCCGTTAGGAGAATCAACCGGAGCGGGTGTGATTTTCGGAACCACGGGCGGCGTTATTGAAGCGGCGGTGCGCACCGCTTATGAGCTTTATACCGGACAGACTTTGCAAAGACTCGATTTTCATGAACTGCGCGGCATGGACGGAATCCGTCAGGCTACGATTGATTTTGGAGATTTTCCATTTAAAATTGGAATTGCACACGGATTGGGAAATGCACGCAAGCTGCTTGAAAAAATTGAATCAGGAGAGAGTGAGTTTCATGCCATTGAAATTATGAGCTGCCCGGGCGGTTGCATTGGTGGCGGCGGACAGCCCTATCACCATGGGAATGTAGAAGTTTTGAAAAAACGACAGATGGCAATTTATCAGGAGGATCAGAACAAAACCATCCGGAAATCACACGAAAATCCATATATCATCAAATTGTATGAAGAGTTTTTGGGTGAACCCATGAGTGAAAAAGCGCATAAACTGCTGCATACCGTATATTTCGACAGAACTTAAAAAAACATTGGCTATGTCAAAAATAAAGCTTTCAGAAAATACCATTCAGACGATAAAAAGTATTTGTGCCGAATTTCAAAACAGGGAAGGCGAGCTGATTAATGTGCTGCACAGAGTTCAGCAGAAATTGGGTTATCTGCCTGCGGAGGTTCAGGAACTGATTGCAAAAGAGCTGCATACATCAGTGGCAAAAGTGTATGGCGTGGTAACATTTTACTCCTTTTTTACCATGATTCCCAAAGGAGAATTTCCCATTTCGATGTGCATGGGAACCGCCTGCTATGTTCGTGGGGCAGAGCAGGTTTTGAATGAGTTTAAGCGGCAGTTGAAAGTTGAGGTCGGGCAATCCACCTTAGATGGAAAGTTCTCGCTCAACTGCTTGCGGTGCGTGGGAGCATGCGGACTCGCGCCGGTGGTTATGGTGGGTGAAAAAGTGTATGGCAGAGTTGCGCCTGCACAGGTGAAAAAGATTATTGCTGAATATCGGGATGCTTCTGCTGCTGAGCCGGCAAAATCTGCCTGATGCTTTAAACCATGTTCCGCGATTTTTTGATATTCTCGTAGGCGCTGTGAACCATCTGGAATTTTTCCTTTGCCACATTTTGAAACTCTTCGCCTAAATGACTCACTTTGTCGGGATGGTACTTCATTGCCATACGGCGGTACGCCTTTTTAATATCTTCGTCAGTTGCTCCGGGACTGACCTCTAATATTTTGTAGTCGGAATCTGTAACTTTGATGAACATCGCCTGAATGGAAGTGAAATCGTTTTGGGAAATTCCCATTTCATTGGATATATGCTCAATCAGCCACCGTTCGGTTTCATCGATGGTGCCATCGGCATTGGAGATGCCGAAAAGAAAATGGAGCAGTTGCAGACGAGCCGAATAGTTCATGTTCTGTTTGATCTGGCGGCTCACTTCATTTACCGGAATTGTCTGCTTCAATATGTCGCGCAGTAATTTTATCGCTTCAGCGGCAGTATCTTCCCCAAAATTCTGGATCATGAATTTTTTCACATAGCTCAGCTCCGATTTCATTATTTTTCCGTCAGCTTTCATCACTGCGGCAACCAATACGAGCAGGCTCATCATGTAGCCGCCGGCAGTTGTTCTGCCTGAATAGCCGGTAGTTTTTTCCGGTTTTATACCTGTTGAGCTTCTGTCAATCAATGAACCCAATACAAAGCCCAAAATGCCGCCAATCGGTCCGCCGATTGCCCATCCCAAGCCGCCTCCAATCCATTTACCAAATTGTCCCATTTTTCTTTAAATTTCTGTCAATGCCGATAATCTCCGGTAAAATCAGGTTTTTATTATCGTTCAGCAACACTATATCTGCAAGTTTTGCCTTTTTTTCTTCGCTCCACTGTTTTCCCATTCTTTGGAGAACCATTTGCCGGCTCACGCCGTCACGTTTTACAACCCTTTCAATGCGTTGCTCCTGACCGGCGGTTACAAGTATAGTGAAATTCATCATCTTATAAAATCCGCTCTCAAATAAAATGGCTGCTTCGTGAATAATATAAGGTTTGTTTAAATGCTCTTTCAGCCATTGCTGATAAGCTTTGCGCACGGCAGGATGCACCAGCCGGTTCACATTTTCTAAATGATTGTCGTTATTGAATATCAGTGATGCAAGTTTTTTTCGGTTCAGAAAACCTTCGGTGTCGTATATAGATTCCCCGAACAGCTGAATAAGTCCGCTTCTGAGTTCATCATCTGTGTCGTACAGTTTTTTTGCAACCGCATCGGCTTCAAAAACCGGTGCCCCCAAAAGCCTGAAAACTTTGCAGACAGTTGTTTTTCCACTGCCGATTCCTCCTGTTATCCCGATGGTTACTGTCATTGTATTTGTTACTTCTCATTTCTCACTTTCCACTTCTCACTTCTCACTTCTCACTTCCCACTTCCAATTTCTCACTTCTCACTTCTCATTTCTCACTTCTCATTTCTCATTTCTCATTTCTCCATTCTCCATTCTCCATTCTCCATTCTCCATTCTCCATTCTCCATTCTCAATTCTCAATTCTCATTTCTCATTTCTCATTTCTCATTTCTCATTTCTCTGTTTCCACCAAATATTCAACAGATGCCGGCGAAACCCTGATGGAGTGGATAAACGGGTTTATCGACTCAATTTTTACGTCAAGCGTGCTGTTTTCCGAAAGCGTCTCCCGGTAATCAACGGTTGCAGAAAAATCGGATACTCCAATGTTCTCATATTCGCTGAAAGCAACCAGAAACGAAACGGAAACATGTGACGGAAACAGCTTTAAATCAATGTCCTCAGGATGATTAACAATTGCAACCGGAACAGAAATATTTTTTTCGGTAAACTTTTCCACCGGAAAAGTGATGGCAATTTTTTCTTCGGAAAGGGTAGTGTTTTCAGGATGTGCAACTGCAATTGTCTTTTTTGTTTTGGCATCCAACTCCGTAAAAGCCTGAAATTGGGTTTTCAGGAAGTGAACAGTATCTATAATATGTGCAGGTCCGGTGATCTTCAGGCTTTCAGGTTCTATGATGATTTCACTGTTCAGATAGTATTGCGCCTTGAATTCCATCGTAACATCCGGAATTATCGGGACATTTTTTGATTTCAGATTGTCAAATTTCAAAGTTATGGATTGCGGCGTGATTTCGTCAACGATTATCTCCTTGCTGATTTGCGTACCAATTTTTTTGATCAGCAAACCGGAAGAAACCACCATTTCCGGCAGCAGTTCCCCGTTGCTTTTGCTCACTTCGGACAGGTCAACCACAAGCGGTGATAACGAAAAATTGAGTTTGTGACGAAGCAGGGTAAAACCGTGTGCATGAACTTTCAAGTCAAATTTTGATGGGGGAGTGTTTGCAAGAAACAGCTCTTTCGGCGGATTTACATATTTGACGGGATAGCTGAGTGTTGCAGAATAATCTTTTCCCAAAGCGTTCAGAAGCCACAAAGCGATTGCAATGAGCAGACAAATTGCAAAAACAATGATTCTGCGGTCTTCCTTCAGTTTTGCCGGATTAAAATATTTTAAAATTGCTGAAACTTTTTGGTTCATGGATTAAAATTAAAGCGTTTCAAAGATAATCACACGGGATTTGCAAAAGGCTTAAATATACATATTTGTGAATAATCTGTTGAATAATTGAACAAAAATTTAACCCGTCAGCTTCATTTCGGTTTTTTTAAACGATTGATCGTTTTATTCCAAGTAGTCTTGGTTTTTCAAAAAAATCAGGCAGAATATACACTTTTTAGTACACTCTGCCTGACCTGTTGACAGTGCAGTATTTTCGGGCAAGAAAAAGAATTTCCCGAAAAACTCATAAAAATTGAATTATCCCTTTTTTTTAAACAGCAGATAATCTAAGGAGAATTTTCCGCCACCCATGAAAATTAATGCAACAAAGGTGAAAAGATAGAAAAATCTGGGTTCAAGAATAACGAATCCGTCGCCAATCATAAAGGCATGAAAAATAAAAATAACGATAAAGTTCATGGTCAGAATCAATGCGGAAAGCCGGGTAAATAATCCTAAAAGCAGCAGGATCGAGAAAATGCCTTCTGCCAATGTGGCGAGATAAAAGGAGAGTTTTGGACCGATGCCGATCGGATTCATAAACTGGATTTCCTGTCCGCTGAAAATAACACCTAATTTTTCAAATCCATGTCCGTATAACAGGACAATAGCAAAGACCAGACGAAGAATAAGCAGTCCGATGTCGTTGCCGTTCTTACAATTTTTGGTACAAAAGTTCATAATAAAGTTTTTTAAATTACAGTAATTAATATAACCAAAAATCAGCTAAAAAGTTTTGAATGAGCTTGATTCACAAAAACTTTGCGTTAAACTGCAAAAGCATTGTTGTTTCTCGCAGATTTCCGCAGATTTGGGGACGCTGATTTTTGCAGATCATGGTTATTGAAAAAATTCTGTGTGAATTTGCGAAGCAATCTGCGCTTATCTGCGAGAACTCTTTTTATTGCAGATTATTATAAGAGTCAGGACTTCAACGCTATTCCTTATTTCAGCAGCTCTTTTGCGGTTTTTAAAGTTGTGTCGGTGAGACTATCGCCGCCAACCATTTTTGCTAACTCCTCAATCCGTTCGTTTTCATCCAATTTTCTGACGGAAGTATAAGTTTTCCCCTCATCTTCATATTTATAGACAAGAAAATGCGCATCTCCCTTTGCCGCTATTTGCGGCAGGTGCGTGATATTAATTATCTGTGTTGATGTGGAAAACAGCTTCAGGATATTTCCCATTTTCAATGCAATTTCACCGGAAACACCCGAGTCGATTTCATCAAAAATCACAGTTGGCAGGGCTTTGGAAGTGCGAAGCAGATTTTTCACGGCAAGCATCAGTCGCGACATCTCCCCGCCCGAAGCAATTTTGGAAATTTCAGCCGGTGCAATATCCACATTGGCGCTAAACACAAAGGATACTGCATCCTTGCCAACGGGGGTATATTCGGGCAGCGCTTCGTGAATCACTTCAAATTTCGATTTCGGCATACCTAACTGGTTCAAATCTTCAAGTACTGCCTTTTCAATCTTCGCAAATGATTTCAGCCGGCGTGAGCGCAGTTCCATTGCCTGGGCTTCTAACTTTTCCACCAGCTTCTTAAGCCCGATTTTCATTTGTCGGATTTCATCATCGTAACCGGTAACCTGATTGATTTTTTCCTCAAAGTTTTTCTGAAGTTCGATAAGTTTCGCCACTGATGAAACGTGATGTTTCTGCTGCAAACCGTAAATGAGATTAAGCCGGTCGTTAACTAATTCGATACGCTCCGGGTTATGCTGAATATTTTCGCTCAACCGTGCAGATTCATCCAGAATATCTTTCAGCTCCAGCAGACAGCTTTGCAGGCGTTCAGCCAATTCCGACGCTTCAGGAAGAAAATGCTGAATGTTCAGCATCTTTTTGTGGCTTTCGTTCAGATTTTGAATCGCTGAAAGGCTCTCATCGTCAAGTAGCTGTTCAATTTCTGAAAGGTTGCTTTTGATATCCTCGGCATGACGCAGCATCTCCAGTTCCGTTTCCAATTCCTGCTGCTCATTTTCCTGCAAATTTGCCTCCTCTAACTGATTCAGCTGAAATTGCCAGTAATCCAGGTCAGTGCTCTCTTTTTCGCTTTTTTCAATGAGTTCTTTCAGCTTTTTGCTCAGATGGATATATTCGTGATAAAGCTCCCGATAAGCCGAAAACAGGATTTCCGTGCCGGCAACGGTATCTACCAGCGTGAGCTGAAATTGCCGGTTACCCAATTCGAGATTTTGATGCTGCGAATGGATGTCAATGAGCTGTAACCCCAGATTGCGCATGGTTTTCAGATTGACCGGCGTATCGTTGATAAATGCACGCGATTTCCCTGACGGTGTTATTTCGCGCCTCAGGATAGTTTGCATGTCATAATCCAGATCATTTTCCATGAAAAATGGTTCCAGCGAATAACCTGCAATATTGAAAATTCCCTCTACAATGCACTTTTCGTCTCTGTTTTTCAAAACGGACAAATCTGCCCGATTTCCGGTTATCAGCCCTAAAGCGCCTAAAATAATAGACTTGCCCGCTCCGGTTTCACCGGTTACTGAATTTAAGCCGGAATCAAATTCCACTTCAAGTTCATTTATCAGCGCATAATTGGAAACAGCAAGTTTGATTAACATAAAAAGCGCAAGTTACAAATCCTGATTATCTGAAATTTTCTTGTATTTACTGCCGTTGGAAGGGTCCACCTCATTCAGAATGGCGAGCACCCGGTTTCGTTCATCGGGGAATGATTTGGAAAAAACATTGACCAATTCATCAGATTTCGCATCAAAAAACATTTGAAGAATATAGACGGATGGTCTTCTGCGGAAAACTTTCTGAATATCGCGCAGTGATTCTGCAATGTTTGCTCTTCCCTCCTCGGTTTTTTGCACCAAGAGGTCAAGTCCCTGACGGTGATAGGTGTACATGCATTTCCTGTAGTCGGAATAGGATTTATTCAGTATGTTTTCTGTGAGCCAGTAGCGGTTTCGTTCGCTTTCAAAAGCTTTCCACCCTTTTTCGCGGGCATTTTGTGAGTTGTTCACGATTGCCTGCGCTTTTTCAAAAAAGGAAGTGCCTCCTTCCATCGAAAAAGTGTCGTAGTCAAATCCTAAAATCACATAGGCATAAAAAGCGAGCACGTTGGTCAGGTTGTCTTTGTTGAAGGATTCATTGAACTCCAGCGGCTCAAATTCAGCATATCTGCATTGGAAGTCGTTGTCCTTGATATTCAGAATGGTAGTTTCATAACTTGAACCGAAAACCGGTCTGGTGAGCTGCACTTGAATGGAGCCTTTAAACTCGTCTGTTGAAATTTGCTCATCCAGACGGATAAGAATATTGCATTTTATTTTTTCATCGTATGTATAGACATGTTCCGTCCATTTGCGGTTGTTCATAAATTCATAAATATCCGCCTGCATGGTTCTGAACAACTGCCGGTTTGCTCCCTGAATCTGTTGTGCCGTAACGGTAACATTGCAGCGCAACTCCTGTGCATACAGTGTAGATACTGTAAAAAAGAGAAGCAGCAAAAAATATATTCGTTTCATAGATACGTTCTATTTCAGGTAAAAATATAAAATTTTTAAATAAAGGCGCATTTATTCAGGCAGAATGGAAATTATCATTTCCACGATGTCTGCCGCCACCTCTGTTTTAGATTTTAACTCAAAAGGGTTAATTTTATTGTTTTTACCGATGATGGTAATTTTGTTGGTATCTGTGCCGAAGCCTGCACCCGGGTCATTCAGCGAATTCAGAACAATAAAATCCAAATTTTTCTTTTCGAGTTTTTTCTGCGCATTGGAAATTTCATCCTGCGTTTCGAGCGCAAAACCTGCTAATACCTGATTTTCTCTTTTTATCTCTCCTAACGCTCCGGCTATGTCTTTTGTCGGTTTTAGCTCAATGATCAGATTTTCGCCTTTGCGCTTTGTCTTTTGTGTCGCAGGATTTGACGGAGTAAAATCCGCAACTGCTGCCGTCATAACTGCGCCGTCGCACTCAGGAAAGTGAGCCATGCAGGCTTGGTACATCTCTTCTGCCGATTCTGTGCGGATAATTCGGATTCCTTTTTCACGGGCTGAAATGGAGACCGGTCCTGAAACAAGCAGAACTTTCGCACCTTGCCGGGCTAACTCTTCAGCAATGGTGTATCCCATTTTTCCTGAAGAATAATTTCCAATAAACCGGACGGGATCAATTTTTTCGTAGGTGGGACCGGCGGAAACCAGAAAGGTTTTATTCAGTAGTTTTTTTTTTGGTTGAAATAATCAACCACCGCTTTCAGAATCATTTCAGGTTCCTGCATTCGTCCTTTTCCCTCCAAACCGCTGGCAAGTCCGCCAACGTCCGGGTCTAAAATGGTGTTTCCATACTCCTTGAGTATGGCGATATTGCGTCGGGTTGAAGGATGCACAAACATATCCAAGTCCATTGCAGGAGCAATAATAACCGGGCATCTTGCCGAGAGATAGGTAGCAACTAACATATTGTCTGCAATGCCGTTTGCCATTTTTCCCATTGTGGTTGCGGATGCGGGGGCAATGAGCATGATGTCTGCCCACAAACCTAAATCAACGTGGCTGTGCCATGTGCCGTCGGCAGAGCCGAAAAATTCGCTGATAACCGGTTTCCCCGATAGCGCCGAGAGTGTTACGGGAGTTATAAATTCTTTTCCGGCAGGTGTGATAACCACCTGAACCTCTGCACCCCCTTTCACAAGCAGCCGGAGAAGAAAAACAGATTTGTAGGCAGCAATGCTCCCGGTTATACCAAGTACTATTCTTTTTCCGCTGAGTTTCATGGCTGCTGTGTGGATAGGGCTATTTTACTTCACGTGCAGGATTCCGGTGATAAATCTGACTCTCTTCTAACTCTTCAAAAGCAATCAGGGTTGGTTTTGGAAGCCGTTCGTAAAATCGTGAAATTTCAATCTGTTCCCGGTTCTCAAAAATTTCCTCAAGGTTATCTGTATATGAAGCAAATTCCTGAAGTTTCTGATCCAACTCCTCTTTCAGCTCGGAAGATATCTGGTTAGCCCTTTTGGCTAAAATCATAACCGTTTCGTATTCGTTTCCGGTCTCTTTCGATAAAATGTCCAGATTTCTCGGAATTGTTGTCTGAGAAGCCTTTGTTTTTTTGTAATCCATTATATTCTAATTGATATTTGTTTCTTGTCCTTCGTCGTAATTAAGCAATTGCGCAACGGTGTTGTAAAATCTGTCAACCTCGCGCCTGTACTGGCTTGCAGGATACTCGTCAATGAACAGAAAGTATTCATCCAAAGCATTTGAAAGCCTTTCTGTTTTTTTGTCTTCAATGCTGTTGATGGCAAGCAGATATTTTGATTTCAACAGCATATACATCAGTTCCTCGCGATACTGGCTTTCAGGATATTCCTTCAGGCTGTTTTCAAGAGAAATTACGGCTGCCTTATAGTTTTCGAAATCATAATACAATCTGGCATTGAAATAGGATTTCTGAATAAGTTTAGCCCTTAGCTCGTCAATGAGACGGTGTGCTTCGTCCACCCGTTCGTTATACGGATAGATGTTTATGTAGAGCTGCAATGATTCAATGGCATCACGCGTTACCGACTGATCCAACCGCGGTTTTGGCGAAAGCAGATAACCACAATAGCCAACCATAAACTGGGCTTCCTCGGCATATTGACTTCCGGGAAACTCTTTCAGCAGCGATTTAAAATAGTGGGTAGCCATTGCGTAATCTTTCTGCCCCATCATGCTTTTGGCATAGTAATAATAAATCATGTCTGCACGGCTTGTGCCGCGGTAAATACTCACCAACTCCTGAAACAGCGTGCCGGCACGGACGTATTCACCTCCCTCGTAATACTCAACTGCTTTTTTCAGTTTATACTCGTAATCGGTGCTCTTCAGGATTTTATTGTAATCGCCACAAGACGAAGCCAATAAAACAACCAGTAATCCTATGGTGAGAATTCTTGTTTTCATAATTAGTGTGCAAAAATAACCTTTTTTTAATAACCTGTGAATTCGGTTAGGCGAAATTAACACATTTGCCGAAGTTTTAAAAAATATTAATTTTGTAGCTGTAAAACTTTAATCTTTCAAAAGTGGATATATTTCAAAAGTTCAGAAAAGACCAGGGAGATATTGGCAGACACATGAGCCAGATTCACGGCTATTTTGCGTTTCCGAAACTGGAAGGCGAAATTGCGCCACGCATGAAATTCAGAGGCAAAGAGGTGCTGACCTGGAGCTTAAATAATTATCTGGGACTGGCAAACCATCCCGAAGTGAGAAAAGCGGATGCCGAAGCTGCCGCCGCGTATGGTATGGCTTATCCGATGGGCGCCCGAATGATGTCGGGACAAACCACAAAACATGAGGAATTGGAGAGGGAGTTAGCCGATTTTGTCGGCAAGGAGGATGCCTTTTTGCTGAATTACGGCTATCAGGGTATGGTTTCAATAATTGATGCTATCTGCGGAAGAAACGATGTAATCGTTTATGATTCTGAGTCGCACGCCTGTATTCTTGACGGAGTTCGCCTGCACATGGGTAAACGCTTTGTTTATCCGCACAACAATATGGAAAATCTGCGCAAACAGCTTGAGCGGGCAACCCGGCTTGCTGAAAAGCAGAATGGCGGCATACTGGTTATCACCGAAGGAGTTTTTGGAATGTCGGGTGATTTGGGAAAACTGGACGAAATCGTTAAACTCAAGGATGAATTTAATTTCAGACTGTTAGTTGATGATGCGCACGGTTTTGGAACCATGGGAAAGACCGGTTCAGGTGTCCCCGAGCATTTTGGAGTTTCCGATCAGGTTGATCTCCATTTTGCTACTTTTGCGAAATCAATGGCTGGAATCGGCGGCTTTGTTGCCTGTGATACAGATATCTGCTACTATTTGCGCTACAACATGCGCTCGCAGACTTTTGCAAAATCGCTGCCCATGCCGATGGTCATCGGTGCGTTGAAACGTCTGGAATTGCTCAAAACAAAACCGGAGCTAAAGGACAATCTTTGGAAAGTTGTGGATGCCCTGCAATCGGGATTGAAGAAAGCCGGATTCAATTTAGGGGAAACCATTTCCCCGGTTACGCCTGTCTATATGCAGGGCGGACCGGCTGAAGCAACCAATATGGTACAGGACCTTCGTGAAAATTACGGCGTGTTCTGCTCCATTGTTGTTTATCCTGTCATTCCCAGGGGAGAACTCATTCTCCGGCTCATCCCGACAGCCGTGCATACACTTGAAGATGTCGATTATACGGTTGAAGCTTTCAAAGCTGTTCGCAAAAAACTGGAAGAGGGGCAGTATTCCAAAACGGAGTTTGCAAAAGTTGATGTTGATATGTAATCACAATAAAAAAAGAGGCTTTTCCAAGCCTCTTTTTTTATTGTGAGAAATATTTTAAGCATTTTTTTCCGACAGATAGCGCTCGGCATCTATTGCAGCCATGCAACCAGTGCCGGCAGCGGTAACTGCCTGTCGGTAAACAGAGTCCTGCACATCGCCGCAGGCAAAAACTCCTGGAATATTTGTTTTTGATGTTCCGGGAATGGTCTTAATATAGCCGGTGCTGTCGGTTTTAAGATATTCCTTAAAAATATCGGAATTGGGCGTGTGCCCGATTGCAAGGAAAAAACCGTCAATTTTGATTTTTACCTCCTCTTCACCCTCTTCGCCTTTGTCTTTTACGAGAGTGGCGCCTTCCACCATGTGGTTTTCACCAAACAGTCCAACTGCCTGATGTTTCCACAGTACCTCAATATTGGGTGTTTTCATTACCCGGTCTGCCATAACTTTTGAGGCGCGGAAAACATCACGGCGGACAATCATGTAAACTTTATTGCATAATCCGGAAAGATAGAGAGCTTCTTCACAGGCGGTATCGCCGCCTCCCACTACCGCCACATCTCTTCCGCGATAGAAAAAACCGTCGCATGTAGCACATGCAGAAACTCCGCCACCGGAATATTTGGCTTCGTCTTCAAGTCCTAAATACTTGGCGGTGGCACCGGTTGCAATGATAACCGATTCGGCTTCAATCAACTTGTTGTCGTCTGTCCACACTTTATGAATGCTCCCCGAGAAATCGGCTTTGACAGCCATTCCCATGCGCACATCCGTTCCAAACCTTTCAGCCTGTTTTTTGAAGTCTTCCATCATCACAGGTCCCGTGATGCCTTCAGGATAACCGGGATAGTTCTCCACCTCAGTGGTGGTTGTCAGTTGTCCTCCCGGCTGAAGACCTTCATACATCACCGGATTTAAATTGGCACGGGCAGCATAGACGGCAGCAGTATAGCCGGCAGGTCCCGACCCGATAATCAGGCATTTTACCTTTTCGGTTTCCGTAACCGTCAGGGATTGCTCTTCTTGTGTATCTTTAATGTCAAGTGGCTTAAACATATCTTTGTAAATTTTTAATTTGCAAAGGTACAAAACAAATGCCTTTTAGGCGAACACTTTATTATCAATAAAAGGAAACGAAAATAGAGCAAAACTATAATAGAGATAATATTTGAAGCTATTTGTTGAAAAAGTTTTGCAGAACTGAAATCAACCACTATTTTTGCAGGCATAAAATTTTCGGGGTGTGGCGCAGCCTGGTAGCGCACTCGTCTGGGGGGCGAGGGGTCGCAAGTTCAAATCTTGTCACCCCGACAATTTTTCTTCTTTTCTTCACGATATTTTCTCAAAAACTCTTTTTTCAATGGAGTAGTTGTAAACATCCCCGCTTTCAATTGCATAATACCAGCCCATCAGTCTGATTTGCCCCTTATTGTACTTTGATTTCAGATATGGATATGTGAGCAGATGATTCATTTGCTGAACAATGTTCAGCTGCTCGGTCATTTTGCTGCGTTCTGTCTCCAGTCCGGGGTTTTCTGCAATCTGCTTTTGGACTGAATCCTTGACATCTCCGGCAAGTCTCAGCCATTTGCGTGTTTGTGGCAGTTTACGCATTTTCCGGGATTCGTAATAGAGCGCCTGACAACCTCCGCAGTTGGAATGACCGCAAATGATGATATTTTCCACCTCCAGCACTTTTACGGCATATTCAATTACTGCTGAAGTTGCCACGTAGTCTAACTGCTTCATGTTGTGAACCGGGACTATGTTGGCAATATTGCGTACAATAAACAGTTCGCCGGGCAGTGATTTCGTTATCAGACTTGGTACCACCCGCGAGTCGGAGCAGCCGATAAAAAGGGTGTGCGGATGCTGCTCCTGTTGCAGCTGTCTGAAAATTTCCTTGTTTTCAATAAAATCTTTGGAATGAAACTCTTTTACTCCGTTAAAAAGTTTGTCCGACTTCAGCGGAAACACATTAAGGGAGTGTAAAACTTTTTTTGATGATGATGCGAATGCCGCCGGAAAGCTGTACAGCGATGAAATCATATCGCCCGGAATTCCCGGACGTTTTCTGTCTGTTTTTTCGGGTTGCCCGGAAGGGGTGTTTGTCTCCATAGTAGCTCTGGATTTTGTTATAGAGTAATAACTGTCGGACTGAAAATTTGTTTTAAGAATTCCTCAAGGCTGTTGTACAGGATTCAATGTTATAATAGTCGGTTGTTTGCAGAATATTTCCTGAAAAACAACTGATTAAGTCTGTATTTATGTTGAAAGATTACAAATGGAACCCATTAAAATTTCCACATACTTCTATCGAATATTTTTATGCTTAAACTAAAAGTTAAGCCTGAAAATATAAACCTGCCGGTTTCCTGTGTGGGCTGAGTTGAAGCCGATCATATCGCCATTCGGACTCCACCGGCAGTGCTGGTCGCAGCGCCAGAAACCGGTAAACTCTTCAGGCTGAGGGAATCTTCCCAAGGGAAGAGTGGCTTCTGTTTCCATATCCATCAGATAAATCTTCTGCTCGCGCAGTCCCGTACCCGGATAGGTGTCGGTAACCATCCATTTTTCATCAGGTGAGAAGGTGCCGTGTCCGTCGAAATCCAACAGTCCGTTGCCTAAACGCACATAATCCTGTTTCCCCACGGTGAAAAGTACGTGTGCATAGAGTCTTGTACCTTTATAGGCGGCAGTAATCATCAGCTGGTCATCGTTGAGCCAGTCGTAGTGGGAACCACCCCAGTTTTCGGGGAAACAGCGCTGAATATTGGTTCCGTCACTATTTACCGTCATGGATGCAGTGATTCGCTGCGGAATTATTGCCCGCGCCAACCAGAAAATCTTCGTACCTCCTCTGCTGAAAAGCGTATGGTTGAAATAAGCCATACCGTCTTCGGGAAACTCCGGTATATACTGCTTCACCTGAGCTATGGAAACAAGCAGTTTGGATTCGCCGGTCTCCAGATTAATCAGAAAAAGTCCGTCATCTTCGGGAAATTTCACATCTAACCGGGCATCCTGTCCGTCACCGCCGTAACCGTAATCGGGACGGGTATTTCGTAGCCGTGAATAATTGATACTGGCAGCCTGTTTTCCATCCAAAGAAACTGCGCTCACAGGAAATGGAAATTCTTTGATTTCCTGCCGGCTGTGGACATTCATAATTACCGAAACAAACTGTCCGTTGCGAAAATCATTGAAAATTATCAGCGAATCGGGCGAAGTTCCCAGCCAGTGAGCCATGCAACCTTGCTGGAAGTTCCATGCGCGGGTTTGGGTAAGTGGAATAAACTCATGCGTTTCAACATCTACCAGACCCAATGTAGCCGGATCATTCTCGTCGGGCAAACGACTTCTGATATCGGTTTGCAATACAGTTACATAGCGCTGATTGCGGCTCCATGAATTTATTCCGTAATAGCTGGCAAACAAGTGCTGCATTTCATCGCTGGTAATCTGAATCGGTTCGCTCACCTTTGGAAATACAACAACAACTGCATCAGATTTTTTTCTGTTGCACGATGTTGTAACTGTCAGGAAAAGAGCGAGAAATAAATATAGTTTGTTCATTTTAATGAAGTTTAGAATAATCTTTCAGAGTTGATGCCCGGCTTTAAAGTTTTTTCATGCAACCAAATCTTCAAGCATTTTTTTAGCCCGGATGGCTTCCGAAATCAGCTGTGAACCATCTACATTATCCAAGCATTCAATAATGAGGGAACCTCCTCTGAAACCTCCCTGTTTCAGCCGTTTGAACAGTCCCGGAAAATCGACCAGCCCTGTACCCGGAGTAACATTGACATCCTTAGGCATTCTGAAATCCTTGACGCACATTCCGGTAACCAATCCGTCAACATCAGCACAATCGGCAACCGGGTCAATTTCGCCGTCTGAATAGTAATATACGTTTCCTGCATCATACCACAGATTGAAATTTTTATGCCCTACCGTTTCCACATGCGCGCGGCACTGGGCGCCTGTTGCATTTGTTCCGCCGTGGGGTTTCAGGGTGAGTTCTATCCCTTTGCTTTCGGCATAATCACACGATGCGGCAATCGCTTTGTAGTAATCTGCCTCAATTGCCTTATCGGAAACGCCGTTCATCATCAGATTCGGGCAGTTGCATATTTTGCTGTTGTCGATAAGCCGTTTGAGCGCCGCAATATTTTCATCCAAAGAAATTTTCTTGTTATAGGAATAGCCGGAAATCGAAGCGATTTCCAATTCGCGCATCTGTGCCTCCGAATATATTGCAGCTGCCTCTTCGGGCGTTGTGTCCTGCGACACTACTCTGCCTCCCTTGTGCGACATCATACCGACAT
>CAYNOQ010000014.1:0-8573 GCA_964398855.1 uncultured Mariniphaga sp.
CCTAATACTAATCACTCTGTATCTTTTTACTGCAAATGCTCCTTCATCTCCACCTCATCTCCACCTATTCTCCTCTTTCTTTCCTCCTGTTCCGTAGGAACAAAATATTGATAACCCCGGATAAGCCGCAGGCGCAATCCGGGGTAACACGACCGACTGCACCCGGAATCCCGTATGGGGTTCAATTTTAAAAAAACTTATGTGCCCTACTGTGCCTATTGTGGTTCAAAGAAAAAGCTGCTCCGATAGGCAGATTTTTGCGCTTTTGCAGCAAAATTAAAAAACAACTAATCACCTTAATCCCAACTTAATCCTCTTTTTCACACTAATTTCGCGATAAATAGTTCAGCATAATTTGCCGAGGGCTATTGTACGATGCATTTGTTGCCGCACTGGGAATTCTTTGCAAAAAGTGTAATAAAATTTCAGAAATGTAAATTACAATTTGTAAATAGCAGACTTAAACTGTTTTGAAAATGTTGTGCATTCAGATTGAGAACAACGACACTTTTTTTTGTCTTGCTGCTGAGGAGTATCTACTGAAAAACTTCAATGAGAATATTTTTATGCTTTGGCAAAGCACCAACTCTGTTGTAGTTGGAAAGCACCAGAACGCTTTGGCAGAAATAGATTTTTCTTATGTGCACAGGCAAAATATTGATGTTGCCCGGCGGATTTCAGGCGGCGGAACCGTGTTTCACGACTCGGGAAATGTGAATTTTGCTTTTATAACCAATGTAAACAGCACAGCTGAAATCAGCTTCAAACGTTTCACGCTTCCGGTTGTGAAAGCACTGGCTAAACTTGGAATAACTGCCTCTTTGTCAGGGAGAAGTGATTTAATAGTAGATGGCAAAAAAATTTCCGGGAATGCTCAGCATGTTTTCAAAAACCGGGTTTTACATCATGGAACACTACTTTTCGATTCAAATCTTGAAACCTTAGGAAGCTCACTCAGGACTGCACCCGGCAAATATCACGGGAAAGCGGTGCAATCGGTGAGAAGTGTTGTAACCAACATTCTGCCACTTCTGGGAAACAACTGGAGCATTGCAGATTTTAACACATTTCTGCTGAATGACCAATTGAAAAATCCTGATAGCACAATCTATAAATTTACTGCCGAGGATAATCAAAAAATCCATGAACTGGTTCAGAATAAATTCTGTGCGTGGGAGTGGAATTACGGTTACTCTCCAAAATATACATTCCGGAATAAATATTTTTCAGAAGGAAAAGTATTGAGAATTGAGCTGAACGTTGAAAAAGGAGTAATCAAAAATGCAGATTTTTCGGGAGATTTTCTTTCGGAAAGCCGGAAGAAGGATTTCGCCGGACTGCTTTCAGGGAAAAGACATTCGTGGGATGAAATCGGAAATGCAATTCGGGAAGTTTTCCCCAATGCGCCGGATGAACTGGCTTATGCCTTTTTTTGAAAAGAAACAGGGACACAAAGTAAATTTGCTCTATGTCCCTGTAATTTAAAAATTATTTCGGGAGCGGATAGCCTTCTAACTCCTTCAGATTTTTGGCAATTTCCGATTCTGGATATTCGTAATCGGTCAGTACGCCGTCTAAATATTTCTCGTAACCCACGAGGTCCATCAGACCGTGTCCGCTGAAATTAAACAGAATAACCTTCTCCTTGCCTTCTTCTTTTGCCTTTTTGGCTTCACGGATTGCTGCTGCAATAGCGTGTGTTGTTTCTGGTGCGGGAATAATTCCTTCTGTTTTGGCAAAAAGCAGCCCGGCTTCAAAACACTCGCTTTGGTGAATTGCATAAGCTTCCATCAATCCGTCTTTCAGCGCAGCGCTCACAAGCGGAGCCATGCCGTGATAACGCAGTCCGCCGGCATGAATGGGCGCCGGAATAAATGAGTGCCCAAGGCTGTACATCGGCAGCAACGGTGTCATTTTTGCCACATCGCCATGATCGTAAATGAATGGCGCTTTTGTTAATGTGGGGCAACTAAATGGTTCGGCTCCAATAATTTGAATTTCATCTCCATGGATTTTGTCATACATAAACGGAAAGGAGAGACCTGCAAAGTTGCTTCCGCCGCCGCAACATCCGATTACAACATCCGGCTTTTTGATTCCAACCTTAGCCAGCTGTTTTTTAGCTTCCAAACCGATAACTGTCTGGTGGAGCATCACATGGTTGAGCACCGATCCTAATGAATAACGTGTTTCTCCCTTAGGGTCGGTTACCGCTTCTTCAATTGCTTCCGAAATTGCGATTCCCAAACTTCCCGGCGTGTCGGGATAGTGTTCCAGGATATTTCTTCCTGCCTGAGTTTCCGTGCTCGGACTGGCAACGCAGTTGGCTCCGTAAGTGTTCATCAGCATTTTGCGGAAAGGTTTCTGGTCGAAGCTTACGCGAACCATATACACTTTACACTCTATTCCGCCCAATTGTGCACAGGCGTATGCAAGCGCGCTGCCCCACTGTCCGGCGCCGGTTTCGGTGGTCAGCTTCTTAATTCCAAATTGTTTATTGTACCACACCTGAGCCACGGCAGTATTGGGCTTGTGGCTTCCGGCAGGGGAAACGCTCTCGTTTTTGTAGTAAATTTTTGCCGGAGTTCCCAATGCTTCTTCCAGTTCATAAGCACGAATCAGCGGACTGGGTCTCCACTGCACCAAAATTTCACGGATTCCTTCAGGAATGTCGATCCAGCGCTCCTGACTAACTTCCTGCTCAATAAGGTTCATGGGGAAAACCGGTGCCAGCATTTCCGGTGTAACGGGATTCCCGTCAGGGCCCAAAGGGGGGTTCAACGGTCTGGGAAGGTCCGGAGCAAGATTATACCACTGTTTTGGTAGTTCCGATTCTTCAAGAAAAATCTTCTTTTGTCTGTTCATAATTCATTTATTAAAATTTCAATTTATACAATTAAAAAAGGGATTTGCTGCAACACAACAAATCCCTTCCGGTTTTCTCAGAAAATATTAAAGTCTATGGCTTCCATTTTTATGTTACGCCAGTTCCATTCTTTTGGATATTGTGGTGATTTATACATTCTCTCAAATTTTAACGGGTAAAACTACATATATTTTTTTGAAAATTGATTTACCTGTCGATAAAAGGGTGATTATGGATGAAATTCAACATTGGATTTGCCTGTAAATCTGTTTTTAACTATTTTTGCAAACCAAAAAAATCGAAGGTCCCATAGTTCAACGGATAGAATAGCAGTTTCCTAAACTGTAGATCTGGGTTCGATTCCCGGTGGGACTACAAAATATATTGAGTATCAGTTGATTACTGAATTTACCTACACAAATACCTACAATTTCTCAATTTTATAGGGTGGAAATGTAGGTTTCTCATAAAAAATTTGTTGTGGACTTTTTATATTAAATGGAGTTGCATATATTTGAGAATTATGGCAAATAAAAATTAAAACAAAGTATTATGAAAAAGACTGAATTAACAAAGTATTTTGCAACTTCAATTTTAATATCATATTTGATGATAAGTTGCGTTAGTGTTTCCCACATTTCATCAACAAGTGGTGTAAGGGCTGAATATCTAAAGAATATACCTAAAGGAGCAGAAGTTGTTATTGTTGACAAAAACAACATTTCAGCCGATAGTTTATATGAGGAGGTATATACTATTCTATTGACAAGAGGGCATAGAATTTTAAAAGATGACAAAAATAGGCACTATATAACAACAGAAGGTAAAGATGTTGGGCAATCTACTCTTCAAAGAATGGTAATTGTTATAACAGAAAATGAAAATAGTTCAAAACTGAAAATTACGACAGAATGGAAAGCAGGGACAGAAGCCTCAGCAATGGCATCTTCAATGAGTAGTATTCCAATCCAATCAGATTGGTCGTTTGCAAAATGGCAAATCGATAGACTTGGAATTGCTTTTGCCGAAAGTGTTGCCATTGCGAACGAGATTAAAGGTGGAAAAATTTCATATGAGTGATTAGTTTTTTAAAAATTATTTATCATAACTACTTTTTACCTGTTTTTCTCATCTGTTCGAGCTCATCAGGAATAATAAATATCGGCTTTTCTCTGGGGTCTCCTGTCAGATATTCTGCAATGTGTTTTTTAAATTGTTCCTTTGATGGTTCATACATTAAAAAGGCAGGAACTCCTGTAATTGCATTTAATAAATTCTGCATTGCCTCAGCGTTCAAAATTTCAAAATACTTATCTATAAAGCTGTAAAGTTCTGTTTTATTCGTTATCTCAATCTGTTTCATCTTCTGTATTGTTTAAAGTCGGATCGCTGCCGTCGTATTGCCTTATTTCAATTATTACAGGTGTCAAGTCCTCTTTATCTCTTAAATCGCTTAAAGCAACCGCCTGCAATTGTGGCAATACAAACTTACTTATTTGCACCAACAATTGAAGTCTGCTCTTAGGGTCTAACTTGTCCAAATCTGCCTGTAATCGTTTCAAATTGTTTTCAATAAGCAATTGAAATGCCTCCCTTACTGTCTGGGTGCTTTTGTTTGGTATGCCTGCCCGTGTGCTTTTCTTACCTGCAAGTGAGGCAATCTCTTTGTTTCTAAATCCCATAGCTTAAAAATTTAATGTTAAAAACTGTTTGTTTAACAGTATCTTTTCTGTTTTCATATCAATTCAAATTTACTTTCAATATCTCTTTGAGTTCCTGCAATCTGTTTAAATAAGGTAAAAATGTATTGTTTCCGTTGTTTGCTCTAATTATTGAAAAATGGCTATCAATAAATTTTGAATAATCTGTTATTTTGCTCCATTCATTCAGTTTTATAGGGTGCTTTGGTATTTTAGTGTTTGCAAAAAAGTTTTCAAGTTCTTTAATATCCTTGCTCCACTGTTCGGACTGCTCCCTTTTATTGTGTTCAATTCGTTTTATTTTGAAAATTTCATTTTTTGGTAATGGGTCAGCCGGTGAAAATAAATTGTTTTGCTTAGGGGTAATTTTAGTAACTCCAGTAACTTTTTCAGGTTCGGGCTGTGGTGGTTGTTTCCTAATATTCTGCTTCCTAAATTCCCTCCAATCTAATTTTATTAAAAAGTCTGCAATATCATTTCCTTTCTCTTTGTCTTTTTGAGGTGCCAGTCGTTCCAATAAATCCGAAAATATAAATCGTGTTCCTGGTAAACGGCTTTCGTATTCTTTGGCTTTGTTTTCCCATTCCCTAAATGTACTCCCATCTTTTGATAAATCCGGGAAAACATAAATAAAACGTCCTTGTAATATTTTCAACTTATCAAATGAAAAACTGCTTTTGTTATAAACTGCTAACCAAATGCAATTTTTTAAAATAGTTGCTTTATGAAAATATAACCAACAATAAATTGCTGTTTTAGGTGCCTCAACAAGTGCGATGGGACTGTTTGGATATTTACTTAAAAGGTGTTCGCCAAATAAACAGGTAACCTTTCTCTCTTGCTTCAAATACAGTTTTAGCCATACCGGCAAAGATTGATTGTTCCGGGTGTGCTGTTTTTCAATTATTGAATGTAAAAAATCTGTTCCTGTGGTGTGGTTCTGCTTATCAAACTGTTTAACCTGTATTGTCCTTATGTTTTGGTTTATATCAATGAAAGGAAAAGTAATACTGCCAGCTCTATAACCGTTTGTAACCGTGCCCAATCGGTATAACTCAATAACCTTTGTAACCTCATCAATTTTGAAAGGATTAGTGATGTTATTAAGTAGGTTCTGAACAAATGTATTCTCTTCATAGTATTCAGGGTTTAACGTTTGTTTAAATGCTTCAAAATCAAAAAATACCGGTTCAGGTTGGGGCTGTGGTGTTACCTTTTTTCGCTGTGGTTTCCGGTTGTTCGGTAATTCCGAACGGTTGCCCTGCTCCTGCTCCCAAATCATTTTTGCGTAACCGTCTTTATAAGGGTCGTTCCATTGTGCGCATTTATCAGCATTATCACAACGCCCCCAATGTTCGGGTAATGCTTCGCCTGTTTCAATATCAATGTATCGTTGCCAATGCTTCTTTGCTCCACAATAAGGACAATCTAACTTTGGTACTTTGTTACTTGCTAATATGTATCGGTATCTATTCGTACTATTCGTACTGTTCGTACCCGGTACGAGTGGTACGAGTGGTACGAGGTTGTTTTGTAAGTTGTTCATTTTCAGTGCCTTTTTTAATCCATTTTCGTACTGCTCCTTCTGAAACTCCAAACTGTTTGGCAATTTGCACGTTTGAAAGTCCTTGTTTTTTCAATTCCAATGCTTCCGAAACTTTGCTTTCACGGTCTTTTTCGGTTACTTGTTTCAGGTGTTCCCGTTCTGCTCCAAAATCAAGAAATTCAAATGCAAGAAAATTATTCGGTTTATCAATCTGACAAATTATTACATTTTCAGTATCATAAATCATTTCAGTATTTCGGGCTTTCAACTGCTTTATGTACCTTAAATTTTTATCCGTGTTACTTTGTCCAATGGCAAAACAACTATCTATAAAATTGTAAAGCATCTTACTTCCGCTCAAATCATTTTGCATAATAGGTCGGCTTAAATCACGCTTCGGGGTGTGTGCAAGTGCTAATATAGAAAGTCCGTATTTGCTTTTTAACGCCTTTAAATATTTCATTAAGGGCAAAGCATCTTTTGAACGCTCTGTTTCGTTTTTGAGGTATGTAATATTGTCAATGATTAAGATTTTAGCCCCTGTTTCAATTATACTTTTCTCCAATGATTGATTAAGGTAACTTTCAAAAGTGCTTTCAGTTGGTATTTCGGCATCAGGGTTTATTTCAATGCGTTTGAAATTGTCATCAAATAAATAATGATTTTCAAATATCTTTTGGGCTTCATTTTTCATTGAATACCTTACTTCAAATTGTTTGACTGAAAGTTCAAAATCAAAGTATAAAACGGGTTGTTTCTTTGCTTCCAATCTAAAGCCGGGTATTTGTCGCCTCTTGCTTATGCTGTCCGCAATTTGTACGGACAAAATGGACTTTCCTAAATTACTATCAGAAAACAGAATACAAATTTCCCCTTCGTGCCAAAATTCGCCAAATAGCATTTCAGGAACAGGGCTTGTTTTTGCAAGTTCTAACCATTCGTTAGCTGTCTTGACTTTGAAAAGCCCTTTGTTCTGTTCTGCTTCTTTGCTTTTCTTTCGTAGTTCCTCAGAATGATTTATAATAATTTCCGGGTTGATAAGATCGTCAAATACCGGGTTTATTTTGGTGGGTACTTCAAACACTCTTTGCATTTGCGCCTGAAAATGTTTATCTTTGCTTATACCATATTTTTGAAAGGGGGCTTGTAAATTCTGTGCTTCGCCTCCTTTTTTCGTCATTGTCATCTTATTGCCTCCCCTCACTATTTTCAGAAAAAAGTTTTAACGCTTTTTCTGTATCTGTCAATAAAATTTTCCCTTGTTGTTTCACTGCATTTGCAAGCCAGGTATTTTTATACTTTTGCGCTGTTACTTTTGACACTCCAAATAAATCAGCTATACCCTGCAAGCCAGTAACAAACTTTGGTAAATTCTTTTTTTCCATCAGTTTGCTTGCTTCAAGTGCTTTTTCAATTGCTGTATTTATCGCTGTATTTAGATCGTCAGCGTTGATCGTCAGCATTACATTTGCTTTCTCATTTATTAAATCTGAAATTTTCATTGTATAAAATTTAATGTGAGTATTCCAGCTTGTGCCTTGCCTCATACTTCCAGATAGTTTGCACTTTACTATCTGTTTTACACATTGCAAACTTAAATTCAATTTAATAAAACACAATGTAAAACACTGATAATCTTTATGTTAGTGGTCGCCTGTGGTGGTCGCTTTCTTTATCGGGGGGTCGTTTTTTAGTTTAAATGGTCGCTTTTTGGCTAAAAAAGATAAATTCTTGTGTTTTTAGTGGTCGTTTTTTGTGAAAATAAAAAGACACTATTTATTTAGTGCCTTTTGCTATATTACCTCGTATCTATGCAATTTGTTATATTAGTCTTTTGTTTCCGGTATAAGGTATTTCTGTAAAATAGGTTTTATCTTATCGTTTTTATCGTTTTCTGGTGGTTCATTCTTGCTCCGCACATCGTTATCAAATAAGTCTCTTAATTGCCTATTTGATAAACCTAAATGTCTGCCAAATCTGACTGCATCGACATTACGTTTCCATTTTGGCTTTTGTGCATCAGGTGGCAATTCTTTATCTACAATAATTCTTTCAATTATTTCATCTGTTCCATTTTCTAAAAAAAGTTTTAATTCAAGAGAGATTCCCTCATAAGGGTTTTTTAGGTATGTGCTGAATGTTTCTTTCAGAATAAAATCTAAATCGCTGAAAAATAAGCCATTTAGATACGTGAGAAATAACTGAGCCTTATCGGATTGTAGCTTTTTATATTTTTGTCTGTAATCTTGTAACTGTTTTTTTGCCTCGTCTTTATCTGTTACACTATTTAGCCATTTGATTAAAATATCAGTCAAATCATTTTTGTACGTTCCAAAAGTCATTTTAAAACTTAGACTTTCAATTTTTTCTGAATAGCTCATTATTTTGCTAAATGCTTTTTCACTATTTTCTACGAAATTATCCAACTCTCTTTTTTTTGCTTCATAGGCTGAGTCGTCTT
>CAYNOQ010000014.1:8609-41890 GCA_964398855.1 uncultured Mariniphaga sp.
AAACCTCATTTTCTAAATTTCTCTTTCTTTCTATTACCTTAGAATATCTTTCAATGGTATCTCTATTTTTTAGAAGACAATCTATAAGGTCGAAAATCTTATTTGTTACCATAGCTATAAGTTTTATGTGTTGAATAATTTCATTGCCTCCTTTTTTGTGCTTTCTGCTATTGCTATGTATGGTTGCATTGCCTCATAGTCGCTGTGTCCAGTCCAGCGCATTACTACATTAACAGGAATGCCTTTCATAAGTGCATTTGATATAAATGTACGTCTGCCGGCGTGAGTGCCTATAAGTTGATATTTTGGTCTGACTATCTCAATTCTCTCAGTTCCTTTAAAATAAACATCTGTAATTGGATCATCTAATCCACATATTTCAGCCATCTCCTTTAAATAGTTATTCATTTTTTGGTTGGATATTACCGGTAAAGCATTGTTATAGGGATAATCCTCATCTTTATATTTTTCTAATATTGCTTTAGAATAATCGTTCAGCTCAATAGTTACCGTATCTGTTGTTTTTTGGGTGGTTATTGTTATCGCATCTTCTGATATATCTGTAAGTTTTAAATTTACTATATCTGAATATCTTAACCCTGTAAAGCATAAAAAACAGAATACATCTTTAACTTGTTCCAGTCTTTTTGCTCCTTTCCCGGTGAATTTAAAATTATAAACGTGCAATAACTCATTCCATTCTAAAAAAACAATTTGCCTTTTTACTGTCTTTAATTTTGGATTAAAGTTTATAAAATCAGTATTTGAGTTATATCCTTTTTTGATTGTCCAGCGCAAAAACCATTTCAAATAAGATAAATGTTTTTTAATCGTACTGTTTCTCATGCCTGTTTGCCCATTGGGCAATGGTATTTTTCTCAAATAGTCAATAAATGCAAATAGTCCGTTTTCATTCAGGTCATTAAAATTTAATTCGCCGTCGAAGTCTGTAAGGTGATTTTTTAAAGCTCTAAATAATTTTCCAGTTGCATCAGTCCATTCGTTTAACTTACTTTCTTCTCGTACAAATTCATCAATTCTATCAAATAAAGTGTTCTCTCTTTGGTTCGTGTACTTTTGTTTTCTAAAATTAGAATTAAATTCAGCCATTAGATCAAGTTCTTTTTGTGCTTCCGGTACTGTACGAAGTCTCATTTCTAATTCTGTGAAATAGTTTTCAATTGAGTTCATAAAATTATTAATATCACTGTATGAAACTTTACGTTTCGGATAGCCTTTTTTTTCTGTTTTTAATTCCACTGTTGCACCGTGCTTTATTCTCTGCCTTGCTTCATTCCACTTGCTTGCCTCAACACTAAAACCCAAAGTTGTTAGTATTCTTTTTTTGTACATACTAACAGAAATTTTAACTGCACTTTCACCAGCCTTATTTGTTCTTTTGTCTAAATAAAATCTTGTTGCCATATCCGTAAGTTAAATTTTACAGGTATTTTTTATTTACCTACAAATTTACCTACAAATATTGGTTAAACAAAATAAACCGTACTTAATTATTCTTTATTATTTTTGGTGTAATATGCTGATTATTAGGTAATATATTTAATGTTTTATTTTGCAATAAAATAAGGTTATAGTACCGGTGGGACTACGCTACATCTCTCCAATTTCCTGATTATCAACAAGAATAATCGGGCATTTTCTTTCTGGGGTACAAAATTTTCACCAAAATTCAAACAATGATTATCCCGTGGGTGTCTGATTCATCCCTATTCAGAGACTTCATTAATTAAAATCAAAACCTATCGGAATATTTTTCTTTTTCAGTTCTTTTATTTCAGCCAACAACCTGCGTTCATAATCATTCTGCGGTTTGCGTCTGCCTGTTGCTAAAAGAACTCCAATAATGTCATTATCGAGGTCAGGAGAGTTACAGTAAGCTTCATAACTTTCATACTCATAGCCATCACTGTCAATATATTTTCTCATAACGGTATTTTTAACGGGTTAAATATAATAGTTTTTTTTTCTGAATCTGACCTAATTTATCTGAAAATCGGGAATTTACGATGCACGGTTAATGGTTTCTGAATTGTTTAGCCCTTTTAGCCTGTAATAATTCGCTGAATATAACATAAACACTATTTTTGCGTTTAGAAGAAAAGCTAAAAACAAAAAATTACAATGTTATCAGAGATAAATAAACTAATAATCATACTCCTTTTTGCCCTTTGTATTTCAAATTTTGCAAATGCCCAGGAGGCAGCTGAGGAGGAAGGGCAGCAGTCCCTCGAAGTGGGAATTGAATATTTACAGCAATATTTTGAAAAAGACCCGCTCTGGCATGTGGTTAATCCCGAAACCGGAAAAACAGTGTTAGGATTAATTCATTTTATTGAAAAACAGCCTGTTGACACTTTAGTTAATTCTTTAAACAGAACATTAAAAGATGATTCCTACCGATTTGTCTATCGCTATCACGAAAATGTGCCGGACAGTCTCGAAGTTCCCGGGTTCTACCGTTCCGAGCTTTTGACTGGTGATCTGGAGAAGATTTACCGGAAGTTCAGAAAAAAGTACTTTGAAGAGGAGCTGGCAGTGCCTGTCAGCCTGATTTCCAATCTTGAAGAGAGAGCGGGCGCCATTCCGCAGGGAGAAGGTTTTCGCCTGTTTGACGAAGATGGAATTTATCAGCTGCCCGATAGTCTGATACTTCCCGAAGTCATTCCCGATTCGCTTATGCAGTCGCCCGGGGATTTCAGAAGATTTCTGAAACTTGACAGCATCCGGGTAAATTATATTGAAGAAAAGCGGAGAGCCTATAACGATTCGGTGGTAAATGCTTATCGCGACCGGCTTATTGAGGAGTACCGACAGGAGCAGTTTCAGAAAGAGTATGATTTTGCCGGCAGGCATTTAAGAGATTCCGTGAAGCATAACAACTACCGGATTCTGAAACATTATAACGATTCCATAGTCCTGGAAGTGAACCAAACCATTGCCAACATCATTGGCAATCTGACGGAATATGCAGATTTCATTGATACTACACAGGTAGCAATGACCAATATGCTGGGTGAGAAATCATCCATTGTATTACAAAATAACAATCCCTATTTCACCCGATTCTGGCTGAAAAATGAACAGAACGATTCGCTCCGGCTGATGATCAAGAGCGTTGATAAAAATTCAATGCAGTTGCTGATTGACGATGGCGTTACATTCAGTCGCTTTCGCCCGCGCCAGACCAAGGAATTTGATTTCAGCTCCCTCAACAGGGGCGTTTCGGGGCTTACTGGTGTCAAGCAGAAATATCAGCTATTAACTCCCTGGAGATTAACCGGTAATGGAAGTGTGGGATTTACGCAAACCTATTTCGAAAACTGGAAAACCGGCGGACAGAATGCCCTTTCTTTGCAAATTATACTTACCGGATCAGCAAATTACAGCCGCCATGACGGCAAGGTGAAATGGGACAATTCCGGTGAAATCCGCAACGGCTGGGTAAGACCCGGAGGAGCTGAAGCAGAAACTCAGAAAAATGCTGACAAGTTTGAAATTACGTCAAGAGTCGGTATCAGCGCCGTGAAAAAATGGTTTTACAGTGCCGAGTTTAACACGCAGACCCAGCTGTTCAACGGATACAAATATCCCACTGCAACCAATCCCGACCCCATTTCTGCATTTATGGCGCCTATACGGACGTTTTTTAAAGTTGGGATGGACTATAAACCAAATCCTAATTTTTCACTTTTTGTTTCACCTGTTACCGCAAAAAATGTTTTTGTGCGTGACACGCTGAAAATCAGACAGACTGCTTTTGGTATTGAAACGGGAAAACGCAGCTTTTGGGAGCCGGGTTTCAACACAGACGTGTTTTTCAGAAAAGCGATAACTACGGATTTTACCTATGAGACCAAGTACAAGATGTTTGTCAACTACATGAAGCCGAAAGGAAATCTGGACCTCAGCTGGGAAAATCTTTTCGTGATAAAGCTGACCGAGCACATCAATATGCGGATGCTTTTGCACTTTGTGTATGATGAAAAAGTGAAATTTCCGGTTCTTGACGCCAATGGCGTAAAAACCGGCGATAAGGCTAAACTACAACTTCAGGAGTATATCACCGTCGGTTTTGCATACAGTGTGAACAAGCAGATAAAACGAACCCGGATGAAAGACTGACCTCTCCGGTAAAATACTAACTATCAGCAGTTTTGTTTATTATCACCGGAATCGTCCACCTGATCGCGAAACCAGTGCAGCGGATAGGAAGTGGGACGCTCAATGGGCAGTCCGTAAACACGGTCATTTATCAGTGAAGCCAGTACACCGAGCGCTCTTGAAACACCAAATAAAACTGTGTAGAAGGTGTATTCCTTAATACCGTAGTGATAGAGCAGCGAACCGCTGAATGCGTCCACGTTGGGCCATGGATTCTTAATTTTTCCGATGTTGGAAAGAATAGGCGGAACCACACGATACAACTGGTTTACCAGATCAATTACCGGACTGTTTTTTACATACTTTTCGGCAAATTCCTGTTGTGCGGTAAACCGCGGGTCAGTTTTACGCAGAACAGCATGTCCGTAACCGGGAATCACACGCCCTTCTTCCAATGTTTTCTGAATATAACCTGCCATCTGTTCGTCGGTGGGCGTTTCCGTGTCCAAGTCATCAATCATTTGAAAAATCCAGTGGATCACATCCTGATTTGCAAAACCGTGCAGCGGCCCTGCAAGCCCCGTCATTGCTGCTGCATAAGCATAGTAGGGATTGCTGAGCGCCGACCCGACAAGATGCGCAGTATGTGCCGAAACGTTGCCCCCTTCATGGTCGGCATGGATAACCATATAGAGCCGGAACAGCCGGCGCACTTCTTCGGAGCCGTGCCCCATCATGTGTGCAAGATTGGCAGCCCAATCCAGACGCGGATTTGGTTCAATATGGTCATCATTGTAGAAATTTCGGCGATAAATGTAGGCAGCAACGTGTGGCAGCCTGGCTATGAGATTCATAACATCCTCATAGGTTGAATCCCAATAAAACTTTTTGCTGACGCCCGCACGGTAAGCCTTCTGAAAAATTGACTCGGTTGCCATAGCCATGATTGCAGCGCTGAACTGAGTCATCGGTCTCGAATTTTTGGGCAGTGCATCAATCACATTAAATACATGCTGCGGAACATGGGCACGTGTGGCAAAATCCTTCGAGAGATTGAGTACATCTTCCTGAGATGGTATTTCACCAATGAGCATCAGATAGAACAGCCCTTCGGGCAAAGGCTCGCCGGTTGATGAAATTTTAGGCAGTTTTTCACGAAGTTCGTCAATGGTGTAACCTTTAAAACGGATTCCCTCATTGGGGTCCAGTTTTGACGTGTCGGTAACTAATAAAGGGATTCCCTTCATTCCGGAAAGAACCTGTTCCAGAGTGATTTGAGCGATAACCTTGTCGCCAAACTGCTCTTTAATGCGCTGAAACTCCTTTGAACATTTGCTTGCTTTCTGAAAAAAACGATATTTAATGTATTCCATAATTGTAATTTTTATATCTGTTAGTGCATATTTCGTATAATTTCTTTGGCAAAACCTGATGTTGTCAGCAAAGTGGCTCCCTCCATCTGCGCAAAAAGGTCGGAAGTAACCCTTCTTTTAGCAAAAACATGCTCCATAGCATCATAAACATGCTCGGCAGCTTCATACCAGCCCATGTATTCCAGCATCATCACCCCGGAAAGAATCAGCGAACTGGGATTGGCTTTTCCTGAACCGGCAATATCGGGAGCGGTTCCGTGGGTAGCTTCAAAAATGGCATATCCACTCAGGTAGTTGATGTTTGCGCCGGGCGAAATTCCTATTCCGCCAACCATTGCCGCAAGCTGGTCGGAGATATAATCGCCGTTCAGGTTCATGGTTGCAATCACCGAATGGTTGTATGGTTTGAGAAGCGATTCCTGAAGGAAAGCGTCTGTTATCACATCCTTCACAATGACTTTCCCCGATTTTTTCGCTTCATCGAGGGCATGTTCGGCATCAAGCTGCCCCTTTTCTGTTTTTATATTTTCAAATTGGCGCCAGGTGAATGTATCATTCGGAAACTCCTTTTCTGCCAGATCATATCCCCATGTTTTGAAGGCACCTTCGGTAAATTTCATAATATTTCCCTTGTGCACAAGCGTAACCGAAGGAAGTTCACGCTGAATGGCGTACCGGACTGCCGCCCGGATCAGCCGCTCGGAGCCTTCCTTAGAAACCGGCTTGATGCCGAATGATGAACTTTCAGGGAAGCGAATAGTCTTCACCCCCAGCTCATTGATTAAAAAGTCGCGTAATTTTTCGGCATCTGCTTCGCCGGTCATATATTCAATTCCAGCGTAAATATCTTCGGTATTCTCCCTGAAAATGTGCATATCAACCAAGGTGGGATAGCGGATGGGTGACGGAACGCCTTTAAACCAGCGCACCGGACGCAGGCACACAAACAGGTCGAGCGCCTGGCGCAACGCCACGTTTAGTGAACGAAAACCTTCTGCCACCGGAGTTTGCAGCGGTCCCTTAATTCCAATTAGATACTCCTTAAATGCTTCAATGGTTTCTTCCGGCAGATGATTTCCTGTTTTACGAAACGATTTTTCGCCTGCCGGAACCTCTTTCCAGAATATTTTCCGATTATCGCCGTAGGCATAAGCCACGGCGGCGTCTATAACTTTTTGTGAGGGTGCGGTAATGTCCCTGCCGATTCCGTCACCCTCAATGAAGGGAATTACCGGAAAATCGGGTACTTTCAGTTCGTTATTTTCAATTCTGATTTTTTGTGCTTCAGGCATTCAGTTTATTTTGTAAATTTTCATCTATTGTTTCCAGAAATTCTTCTGTTGTCAGATAGTGATCTTCTTTCAGCGCTTTTCCATGAATGATAAGCGCCAGGTCTTTGGTCATTTTTCCCGATTCCACGGTTTCGATGCAAACCTGCTCAAGTGCGTTGGCAAAATCCATCAGTTCCCGGTTTCCGTCTAATTTTCCGCGGAATTCCAGTCCGCGTGTCCATGCAAAAATAGAAGCGATAGGATTGGTTGAAGTGGGATTTCCCTGCTGGTGCTGCCTGTAGTGGCGGGTAACGGTTCCGTGTGCCGCTTCGGCTTCCATGGTTTTTCCGTCTGGCGTAACCAGAGTTGAAGTCATCAGCCCCAAAGAGCCAAATCCCTGAGCCACAGTGTCGCTCTGTACATCGCCATCGTAGTTTTTACATGCCCACACAAAGCCGCCATCCCATTTCAGAGCTGCTGCAACCATGTCGTCAATCAGCCGGTGCTCGTAGGTTATACCAAGCTCTTCAAATTTCTCCCTGTATTCGTTTTCATATACTTCCTGAAAAATATCTTTGAAACGACCGTCATATTTTTTCAGAATTGTGTTTTTTGTGGACATATAAAGGGGCCATTTTTTCATCACTGCCTGATTCATGCAGGAGCGGGCAAATCCATAGATGGATTCGTCAATATTATACATTGCCATTGCCACGCCGTCTCCGTTGAAATGATACACTTCGTGTGAAACCGGCTCACTGCCGTCATCCGGGGTGAATGTAATGGTGAGTTTACCACTCCCTTTAGTAACAAAGTCGGTTGCTTTGTACTGGTCGCCAAAAGCATGACGCCCGATACAGATGGGCTTTTGCCAGCCGGGCACTAACCGCGGGACATTCCTGATTAAAATCGGTTCCCGGAAAACGGTACCTCCCAAAATGTTGCGGATGGTTCCATTTGGCGATTTCCACATCTGTTTCAAACCAAACTCCTCAACCCGCGCTTCATCGGGGGTAATGGTTGCACACTTTACGCCAACGCCATATTTTTTTATGGCATTTGCAGCGTCAACGGTAACCTGATCGTTGGTAGCATCCCGGTTTTCGATGCCTAAATCAAAATATTTCAACTCTATGTCCAAATGGGGCAAAATCAGTTTTTCTTTAATAAATCCCCAGATGACCCGTGTCATTTCATCGCCGTCAAGCTCAACCACAGGGTTTTGTACTTTAATTTTTTCAGCCATTTTATTTATCTTTCTATCATTGGTATAAAGGGTTGCAACTCACGGACATTTTTGTATGCGGGACGGATAATCCGCTTGCTGGTGAAGTTCAGTTCTTCAATGCGGTGGGCTGTCCAGCCCACAATACGTGCCATGGCAAACAGCGGGGTGAAAACCTCTTCGGGAAGACCGATGGCATCATAAACAAAGCCGGAATAGTAATCCACATTGATGCAGGTTCGTTTTTTGGCTCCCTGTTTTTTGAAGTCCAAGAATACCTCTACTGCACGTTCTTCAACAAGTTCCATGAAATTAAACTCATCCTCGCGCCCTTTCTCTTTTGCTAATTCGCGCGCCATATCTTTGAGCAGACCTGCACGCGGGTCGCTGACCGTATAAACTGCATGTCCGATTCCATAAATCAGTCCGGTTTTGTCGTAAGCCTTTTTTTTCAGAATTTTCAGCAGATAATCATCCACTTCGCCGGCATCTTTCCAGTTTTTAATGTTCTTTTTCATATCCTCCAGCATTCCCTTCACCTTCATGTTTGCGCCCCCGTGAAGCGGTCCCTTCAGCGAGCCGATACCTGCGGCAATTGCCGAGTAGGTGTCGGTTTCGGTTGAGCTGGTCACCCTCACGGAAAAGGTGGAGTTGTTTCCTCCGCCATGTTCGGCATGAAGAATGAGCGCCAGATCGAGAATTTTCACGTCAAGCTCCGTATAGCTGTTGTAGCCTTTCATCATAAACAGAAAGTTCTCTGCTACAGACCAGTCCTCATGCGGATGACGGATATGCAGCGAGCGCCCCATCTGGTTGTGGCGGAGAACCTGATAGGCGAGGGCAATGATTGAAGGGAACTTGGCAATCAGGTTAATGGATTGTTTGATAAGATTATCAGGCGAAATATTATCGGGGTCTTCATCAAAGGTGTATAGTTCCAGAACGCTTCGCGCCAGAATATTCATAATGTTTTTGCCTTTTAGTGACAAAATACTCATAGTAGCCGTGTGGTTTAGCGGAGTAGTGCGGGAAATCAGGCTAATATAGGCATCAAGTTCTTCTTTGTCGGGCAGCCTGCCGGAAAGAAGCAGATATGCTGTCTCCTCAAATCCTAACCGGTCTTCTGACTGAATGCCGTGCACCAGCTCCTCCACATCAATGCCGCGATAGTATAGCTTCCCCGGAATCGGCTTCAGTGTTCCGTCTGTCTGTCGCTCGTAGCCAACCACATCACCCACGCGGGTAAGCCCGGCAAGCACACCGGAATGATCTTCATTCCGAAGTCCGCGCTTCACTCCCATCTGGGGGAAAAGTTCTTTGTCAATATTGCTGGTCATCGAAATGGAATCCGATAACACTTTGATTAATTGTTTGCTATCCATTAAAATGTTCTTTAAGTGTTAAAATAATTAATGATTTTTTTTGTGCTCACCGCTGGAAATGTAACACTATTTATCATGCCTTTGTTTAACAAAATTTTACTTTAAATGTGAATTTCAGCTATTTAGTCCGAAATGCTTTGGTTATTCGAAAAAACAGCGATACTCCGCGTCTCGGTTCAAAGATTTTTGTCTGAAAACCATGTTTTTTGATTTCAAAAGTAATAAAATTTGTCAAATAAAACCCGGAAGAAGAGCAGGAGTGTTTTTATGTTGTAAACCTGTTGAAAGACAATTTGGGAAGGATTTCCGGAAATGATTTTTTGGGAACAAAAGGTTGGAAAAAGGAACGTATCTATAAAAAGCAAGGATGGGTTCAACAACCCATCCTTTTCTCATTAAACTAACTAACCTAACTAAACCTAAACTTATGAAAATAAACGTATGGCAAATATAAGGACAGAAAAATTCGAATTCAACCCCTAAACTGTTAAATCATGTTAAATGATTGTGTTTGTTTACTTTATTGTGCAATGAAAGTGTAGTGAATGGTTCCTTTTTGTGGATTTGGAGCATTTGGGTCGGCATTAAAAACAGTTCGCGAAGCGGCAGCTTTTGCGTAGATGTAAATCTGCTCATCCCGGATAGAAGGATTTGAACGCGGAGTTGCCTGAGTCACCCGCCCGTTTCTGTCAACGCTGATGTCAACAACAACCAGACCGCCGCTCTGTGCAAGATAAACAGGAATGGGTAATCTCAGATGGTAACGGTTTTCAAGATAATAAACAATGTTGCTTTCACCGGAATAGAGTTCATTTTCAATCTCCTCACGGGTCATCCCCTCGGTAGTTTTCTCGGGCATTTTAATATCTTCAAGATTTACGGTTTCTTTGGAAAGCTGGTTGTTTACATTAGCCACAAGCTGCCTTGCAGCTTCCACTTCGCTCATGTAATCCTCATCAAAAAACTCTTTCCCCTGCGCCAGTCGGTTTGATGCAATATTTGTTCTGCTGCTTTGCGTCTGTGAAAGCTGCGCCGACGCTTCATTGGGCATTGGCGGCTGATCGTCTTCCTGCTGTTCGGGAATTTCTTCTTCAATTTCAGTAAGAATGTCGGGGAACTCGATGAGCAGTTCATCTTCTCTTGCCTTCCCCTTCATATCCACATCAGCCAGAAGAAAAAAGGAGAACAGCAAAATATGAAAAACCAGGGTTCCCATCACCCCGTAAATATGTCGCTTATATATTTTGTAAATTTTGCTCACAACACAAAAATATAAATTTAACGCTTTGCAGACGGCTGAATTGCAAAAGAAGTGAACAACCGGTAATTCCCCAATTTTGAAGTTTAACGAAAATTAACACGGGTTATTTCAATGGAAATTTTTAATAGTTTCTATTTTCCTGAACAAATTCTATTTTTACCTTTTAAAAAGTATAGCAAAATCGGTTTATGCTCTATAAATTGCATTTGACAGTCAGTTTGCAGATTCTGTTGGTTTTGATGCTGCTCCTCATTTCTCTTGACTCCGGAGCACAGTCAGACCGGCAGGATACGCTGCATCTGATGAGAAAATATCCCAGCAAAAGCGAGCAGTTTTATGATAGTCTCGAACACAGGGCAAAGGAGAAGGCGTTGACGCGCATTCTTTACGATTTTTTGGTTTCGCCCCCCCGTCCGTTTGTGGACAGGGAAGCGCTTTCCAAAGAGTATTACAGTGAGTTTGAAGACAAAATAATTTCTGAAATCTCTATTCAGCCGCTGGAAGTTTTCGGTCCCACGTTTGACGATACTACCCGAAAAGCGTCATCTATTATTGAAAAAACAGCGAATGCCCTCCACTCCAGATCCAATTTGAATACCATCAGAAGAATGCTCATGTTTAAAACCGGCAGTCCGGTCGATGCCGAGCTGATGTATGAAAACGAACGCATCATCCGTGCGCTGCCTTACATTAAGGATGTCCGGTTTGTGATTGAAAATGATACGATTAACGAAAATTTAGTCAGAGTGCATGTTTTGACCAAGGATCGTTTTTCATTTGGGGTTACGGGCGGCGTGGAGGCTGAAAATTCAGCCGCTCTCGAAATGTATAATCAGAATATTTTTGGCGTGGGGCACGAAATTTCCTTTCGTTTTGTGGGGCATCTGAACCGGCAGCCCTACGCCGGGGTGGAGACGTTTTATAAAATAAACAATCTCCGCGGAAAGTTTATCGACATATCTGCCGGCTACATGAACACTTTCAGACGGGAAGGCATGAGCTTCATTTTGGATAAACCATTCGTTACACCATCCATAAAATGGGGCTACGGCGGACTGGCACAACGGTTCTACCGGACAGACAGAATTTTTGACAACGAACCGCTGTCGAAAGATATCATTCCTCTGGATTTGTCTTTTTTTAATCTCTGGGGCGGCAGAAGTTTTCAGATAAAACCCGACCATTACAACAACTCGCAGATGGTACTAAGTACCGGCATATACAGTCGATCCTATTTTCAACGTCCCGATTTTTCAATGGAGGAAGGACAATATTTTTCAAACAGTACATTTTATCTCTTGGGAATAACATTTACACAGCGAAGGTTTATGCAGGACCAGCTGATTTACAGTTATGGCATAACTGAGGATATTCCCGAAGGTTTCAAAAATGAAATTGTTTATGGTTTTGATGCCAATGAGTTTGGCGACAGGCACTATGCACATCTCTACCTGTCGAACGGCAACCTGTTGGTGAGAAGGCCGGGCTATCTCTATCTTGCTGCAGGAATAGGAGGCTATTTCAAAAATAATGACTATGAACAGGGGCAGATCCAGGGGAGCATGAATTATATTTCAAGACAGGTTAATGCCGGCAGGAAAAGATTCAGACTGTTTGTCAGAGGAAATTATACGCTTGGCATCCGGCGTTTTGAAATCGAAAACCTGACTCTCTCGCGAAATGATCATATTCGCGGATTTTCCAGCAAGGAAGCGACAGGAAAACAGCGGCTTAGTCTTGATGTGGAATACGTGCTGTTCCTGCGACAGGAGCTGTATAAATTTAATGTCGCAATTTACGGCTTTGGCGATGTAGGCATCATCGGCTCAAACAAGCAGCTGATTTTCACTGAAAATTACTACACCGGATTGGGCTTTGGTTTGAGGGTGCACAACGAAAACCTGGTTTTTAAAACATTTCATTTCCGGCTGGCTTTCTATCCCTTTTCCCCTTCAGACATGAGATTCACAAGAGCTATTTTAGAAGAACAGCTGAAGAAAAAGTTCTACAGCTTTGAGCCTATGCCACCGCAACCACTACGGTTTGAGTAGGAAGGGAGTAGAATGGGGATTTTGCACTGCGGGACATTTCTTGTGTAATTTGCCTCCCGCTGATTTCGCTGATTTTCGCTGATTCATAATCCGTAAATATCCGCGTTGAGCTTGCTCATCCGTGTCATCAGTGTTCCATTTTTGTTGAAACCCGGAACCCGGAACTTGGAACTCGGAACCCGGAACTTGGAACTCGGAACCCGGAACTTGGAACTCGGAACCCGGAACTTGGAACCCGGAACCCGGAACTTGGAACCCGGAACTTCTTTTCTGCAAGCATGATTGGTGTAACCATTCATTTTAGATATTTGTGAACTGAACATCTTAAAATATAATATAAGCAGTTCATAAAATACACCAGAAAGACTGACTCCACATAAAATTCACAGCGCCTATCTGATTTTTTCCAGATAGAGTTTTCTGATTTTGCCCAGATATTCAGCATCGGTTCTGTTGGAGTGGATACGCACAAATTCGGTGAGTTTGCCGTCTTTGAAAAATGAACCGGAAGCGGCGTCAAATTCGTGACCTTCCCAGTTGTATCTCACATCCATCGTCACCTTCACAAACACGGAAGGTCTTAGATAGTTGGGGATTTCGATATAGCCGAAACATTCATCTTTTTCCTCCACATAAATTCCTTCTGCCAGTTTTTCAAGCTCCATGAATTTCACAATTTTCACTTCAGCTTCAAGCTTTCCCCTGATTTTCTTATTCATCAAAAAACCGACATTCTGCTTAATATAGGCTTCCTGAATTTTTACAACCATGTCAATTTCAGAAAGATGCCGCAATCGGATAACGTTAAGCAGTTGCGAACCCAGATTGATGTATCCCTTTCCGCCGTCAAAATTCCAGTTATACTCCTTTTCAATGTTCTGGGTAGCGCGCAAAATTTCTTCCAATGGGTATTGTTTGTCGAGCACCAGATAGAGATAGATCGGATGCGGCTTGGTGGGCGCTTCGTGGTAGTAGCCCGGAAACTGGTTCAGCGCTTCAAAAACCAGACTGTTTTCCAGCACTTTTTCTTCCACCGGAATAATGGTGACAAGTTTCGATAAATTGGTGAAAACTTCAAATTTTTTGTTCTGTTCCATAATGTGGTATCTTTGGTCTAATTATTAAACGCATGGCAAGCAAAGTAGTTTATTTTAAAAGTATCGGTGAAGTAACTTTTTTTCGCAACAGGCGTTCTAAAAGTATAAAAATTACTATTAAACCCGACAATTCGGTGCTGATTTCTTATCCTTTTTTTATTTCAGAAAAGGAAGTCATGGGTTATTTAGCTGAAAATGAGCCATGGATAAAAGAGCGGCAGTTTGCAATATCCTTGATGAGACGAAGATACAAAGCAGGGGATGTGATAGAAACCAAATTCTATAAAATTGAATTGCGTACAGGTCCTGAATTGAAGGCTAAATCTTCACACTCAACAATCCAGCTTTTTTATCCCGATTTCAGCACTGAGCAGGGGCATAAAGTTCTGGAAGATTTCATGGAAAAGATATATCTCGTTGAAGCCTGGTTAATTTTGCCTCCCCGGTTGGAAGAGCTTGCCAGTCAACACGGATTTCGGTACAATAAAGTCACCATCCGGGATAACAGGCGCAACTGGGGGAGCTGCTCTTCTGCCAACAACATCAGCCTGAATATGCAAATGATGAAGCTACCGGACGAGCTTATCGATTATATTTTACTGCACGAGTTGGTGCACACGGAAATCAAGGACCACAGCGCGCGATTCTGGAAAAAATTAGATGAATGTACAGGATTTCGTGCCCGCGAACTGGCTCAGGAGGTAAAAAAATATTCAACTTACACTTTATGAAATGAATTGGAACGAATTACTCACAACCCGGCGGCTTGGCATGGAAACCCGGAAACCTGCCGGGCAGACAAAAGACCGCACACAGTTCCAGCGCGATTATGACCGCATCATTTTTTCGTCGCCATTTCGCAGAATGCAGAATAAAACACAGGTTTTCCCGCTTCCCGAACATGTTTTTGTGCATAACCGGCTCACCCATAGTCTTGAAGTGGCAAGCGTGGGCAGGTCGTTAGGGAATTTAGTTGCCGAAAGCGTGTTTACCGAAAATCCAAATGATTCTTTGGCTCAGGAGATCGGAACGATTGTCTCAACAGCTTGCCTGGCTCACGATATGGGAAATCCGCCATTCGGGCACTCGGGCGAATCTGCAATTTCGGAGTTTTTTCAAAACAGTGCAGGCAAAGAATTTCAAAATAAGCTCACCCCGCAGCAATGGACTGATTTTATCCGTTTTGACGGAAATGCGAATGCATTTCGGATTCTTACCCATCAGTTTACCGGAAAGCGTTTGGGTGGATTTGCCCTGACCTACCCCACATTAGCCAGTATTGTGAAATATCCGTATGAATCTTCGCTGGCAACCCGGCAGAAATTTGGCTTTTTTCAGTCTGAAAAAGAAAATTTTAAAGCGATAGCTGAAAAGCTGAAAATTCCCCAAAAAGATGAAGAATTTCTCTCTTTTGCACGCTATCCGCTTGTTTATCTGGTAGAAGCAGCCGACGATATTTGCTATCAGATTATGGACCTGGAAGATGCCTATAAACTCAACATTTTGTCTTATGACCGGATAAAGGAGCTGTTTTTAAGTTTCTATGATGCGGATGAAGATAAAAACGTGATGAAAAGTATTGATGAAACGCTGCAACGGGTTTCCGACAAAAATGAGCAGATCAGCTACCTGCGCGCCGGAGTTATCGGAAAGCTGATTCACGAAAGCCTGCGTGTTTTCAATGAAAATCGTGAAGCGATATTGAATGGAAATTTCAACGGGAGCCTGATTGGTTCGCTTCAAAATCCGCAGATGACAGCCATGAAAGCTGTGAAAAAAGTTTCTGCAGAAGAAATTTACGCCCACCGTTCGGTAGTTGAAATTGAGATTGCCGGATTCAAAATTATCGGCACACTGCTGGAAGAGTTTGTAGGCGCAGTGGTTGATCCGGAAAACAGCTACAACCGGAAAATCATATCACTGCTGCCGCAACAGTATAAACCCCAAAGCGATAGCCTTTATCATAAAATACAGTCGGCAGTGGATTTTATTTCGGGAATGACCGATGTTTTTGCACTCGATCTCTACCGGAAAATTAAGGGAATCAGCCTGCCGGGGGTTGTCTGAAAGCGGAATATGGGAAAGTGATTAAATTTGCAATTTTAAATTTTTTGAAATGGAAATTCATACAATCAGAATCATTCAGACACTGGTAGTTATTGTAGCGCTGACAGCGGCTCATTTTTTCACCAAAAGGGGAGTGAGAAATTTTTTAAAAAAGCTTAAGTTTTCTTCTCAGCGCCGCAAATTAACCATTCGTGCAATCAATTTTCTGTTAACCCTAACCGCCATTGTGTTTATTTCGGGAATATGGGGTGTGAAACAGTCGCAGATTGCCGTTTTCATCTCCTCGGTGATGGCAATTCTGGGTATTGCGTTTGTAGCACAGTGGTCGGTGCTCTCGAATATCACTGCCGGACTGATTCTGTTTTTCAATCATCCGCTGAGAATCGGAGATCACATCAAAATTCTGGAAAAAGATTTTGTGATTGAAGGAATTATCAACGATATCACCTTCTTTTTTGTGCATATCAAAACCTTTAATCAGGAAAAAGTATCCATTGCCAACAATATTTTTCTGCAAAAAACAATTTCCATTGTGCTTCAGAAAGAGAACCTTTTGCCGGCAGAAAAATAAAAATATTTTAATGTATAATATTGTGAATCAGCTTCGAAAAGTAAAAATTGCAGAAATTACACAAAGCCTTCAATATCTGTTTGCTACTAAACAGGACTTTATGGGAAAAATCTCTTCCGGAGTGGTTCATTCACAAAACTTTTTGAAAATGAATAGACTAACTGCTGTTTTTGTTCTGGTGTTCTTTGCAATAAGCGCCGTTGCACAATCCATTGCCCCGCATGGCGGTTGCTACCGCTTGAAGAAAATTCTTCCTCTTGCCGGAAGACAAGGCATTGCAGCCGATGAGAATTATTACTACAATTCAGGCAGTACCGCGCTTTACAAGTATGATAAGGATGGAAATCTGCTTGCAAAAAATGAAAATCCGTTTGCAGGGCTGAAAAAAGCAGCTAACCATTTTGGCGACATCGACGTTTTCGATGGAAAAATATATACCGGAATTGAGTGGTTTGTTGACGGAGTCGGGAAGGATATTCAGATTGCCACCTATGATGCCGGAACACTGGAATTTAACCAGTCGCTGGATTTTGATCCTTCATCGGGGCAGATGGAAGTTTGCGGTATTGCCGTCGATAAAGCCCGGAATATGGCATGGATGGCAGATTGGGTAAACGGAGCTTACATTTACAGATATGATCTGACAACGGGAAAATATCATGGAAAAGTACACCTGCGCCCGGTGCCGCAATACCAGCAGGGCTTGTTTTGTGTTGACGGAAAAATTTTGATTTCCGCTGATGACGGCGATGCAGATTTTCACGAAACCGACAATATCTACATTGCAGATGTTTCCGATTTGGGAAAAACTGCGGCGTATGTCTCCCTTTTCAAAGAGATGAAAGAGTTCAAACGGGCAGGTGAAATTGAAGGACTTGCTATTGACCCAACAAATGACGATTTGCTGGTTTTGATGAACAGGGGATCACGCATCGTTTTAGGCATGGTGAAAGGCTTCTATGACGGATACTCCGAAGAATTGCATGAGCTGTACATCTACGAACGGGTGAAATAGCTCTTTGCCAGTTTTATTCCTGCTAATTTTCCACAATTTCAGCTTCTGCAAAAGCTGAAATGAGCTGTTCCTTTGAAATGTTTTGCACTTTCAGGTATCGCCGGTTTGCGGCAGGAATTACAATAAAATCATCACCCCCGGCGCTGATATTTTCTTCAGTTCCCAATGTTTCAAACAGCTGCGATTTGTGCTTGCCGAGTGGCAGTTTCAGCTTTTTCTCTCCTGAAATGTGCCAGTAAACCACATGCAATACTCCTTTTCGCTGAAAAATAAAAGCACGGATTTCTCTGCTACCATTTGCCACATCTTCAATCTGCTCATAGGGTTGCAGTTCAAAATCTCCTTCTTCATCAATTAGCAGAATGTGCTCCTGATTCAGATTTTTCAGCATCTCCTTCTGCGCTTCACTCAGCCATTTATTTGCTCTCACTTCTTCCCACCTTCTGATAACCTCAAGATTATCAGCTGTTCTGGCGTGAGTGCCAAAGCTGTGCAGATTTGAGTGCATGGAAATGGGGCAATCCCATGCGGCAGCCACACTTGTAACATATTCAAGCATATCGGGCTGGGTTCCGACGGTTTTTTCATCAGGAATCCGGTAGCCCAACCACCCGAAATTTATGCGGGTGAAATCCTGCTGCATCCTTGGAGCTTCTTCGGCGGGCCATTTTTTAGTTTGCTCCTTGAGTTCTTCCGGTTGAAAAACATCAAAAGCATTTCCGCCGCTCAGCATGTGCCAGCTGAAATGGGTTTTTGCAGCGCCTTCGGCAAAAAGCGGCGCGGGTTTCAGCTGTTTAAAAACCCTGTATTGCGCTAATGCCACATTGATTCCGAAAGGTGGATTCACTCCTTCCGAGCCGTCAAAATAGATAAACTGAAAACCGGCATCATAGATATTTGCAATTTTTTCGGCAATTTCATCCTGCAGACTTGTGCGCTGGTCAATATAAACGCTGGTGGCGCCAAATTCACTCACATCCAAAATACCAACCGAATAGCCTTGAGGCAAACTGTTAATCAGGGTATTGTCCACTCCCCGCACACATCCGGTAAATTTATAGGGACGCTCGGCGGTGAAACTTTCGTAGGAGATAAGTTCAGTTCCGGCTCTGAGAACGCGGCAGCCGTCTGCCATAACGGAACCTTCGGGGTTTTGCTCCACATAAACAACGGTGTCCTTCTTTCCTAATTCCTGAGATAAACTGAACGTTTTGGTAATGTTTAGCCGGTAATCGGGAACCGGGGTTACATAGCTGCTTTTTCTGCCAATGTGTGAATGCAGAAAATGAACTCCGGGAGTAATTCCGGCAGCTTTTATCTTGTCCAACATCTTTTTCAGCTCCGCTTTCCCGCCCGGAAAAATATTTTTGTCAATTTCATAATTCCCGATGATGCTGTATCCGCCGGGTCCTTCAAAACTGGGATAATAGATGCTCATGGTGCGGAATCCGCCTAACCGGGCATAACGGATATGTTCGTCAATATTTTTGGGATTCGCATTAGCTGTCCAGTAATAGGATGCGTTAATCAAATCGCTGCGCCGGCTCTCCACTCCTTTTGGCAAGTTGAAATCTTCTTCAATCCGGGCAATGTTATCTAACAGCTTTCCGGGTTCACTCACAATCAGCGCAGCGCCGGTTCCTTTAAACTTAATCTCCTTGAAAGCACCTGCCTTTAAAATCCGGTAGCCGTTCCGTCTTTCAAAATCGATATTTGCATATTCATCTGTTCCCAAAACATTTATTGCAGCGCTTTCGTCCCAGCTCACGTTCAGCCACTCGCCAAAATTTTTACGGTCACGGACGGCTAACTGCAAAAGACAAATTTCGGTTGCAGGTGGCGGCGTGATTTTCAAATATGTCGGATAGATGTTGTCGGTTAAAAAGTCTTCCAAACTAAACCTGACATATCCAGGTGTTTCTTCCACATTGAAAACAGCTTTGTAGGGAATCAATTCAAAGCCGACAAACAGCTGATTTCCTTCCCGCCAGATGGTATCTGCCTGATACGTCGTTTTTTTATTGGGATGCCCCAGCTTGATTTCATTGTGGTAGGGTCTCTCCTGAGTAACGGAAAATAGCGCCATGTTTGCACCCGGCATCAGACACTCTTCGTTGTTGGATTTTAATTTCAGACTTTTGGCAACTGCATCGCTCCCCACAATCAGCCTGAATTGTTCGTTTTCAATGATAATGTCATGTTTTGAGTTGCTCTCTTTTTCTCTTAACGTGCACGATAACAGCAAACTGAGTAAGCTGACAAGAAATAAAAAGTTGATTGCTTTCATAATGTCAAAAATATATTTCCGAAAGAATGTTTTCAAATGGAACTCCCTTAGAGATAAGCAGATCACGAACTTCCACAACCATCAGCGCTTTGCCGCACAGATAATAATTCACGGCGGGAAGGGCTTCCAATGAAGCCAGATATGTTGAAACTCTACCCTCAAAGACATGGTTGCCGGATTCACGCGAGCAGCAGCGGATATAGTTATCGCCAAGCGACTGTTCAAATTCATTTTCAAAATAGAACTGATTCAAAAAGCGCACTCCATGAATCAGCCTTTTGTTTTCGGTAACGCCGGAGCGCAGCATACTGTAAAATGGCGCAATACCGGTACCGGTGGCAATCCACCACGCCGGAGAATCGCTGTCCTTAAATTCGCCGTAAGGTTTTGAAATATCAATTTTATCGCCGGGAGCAAGTTTTGCCAGTTTTGGCGTCAAATAACCATCTTCCTTGATGTTGAAAAGAATAGCGGCTTCGTTGCTGCTGCTTCCGCTGCAAAGACTGTAAATACGTGGGGGCTGCCCGTTGCCCAATCCTACCTTCACAACCTGTCCGGGCGCAAAATCCCACGAACGGCGAAAGGTCATAAGGAAAACCCCGGGAGAAATTTCGCTGTTTCCGATTACCGTTTCCTGCATTTTTGAAATGAAATTTTGTTTTCAGTCGGTTCTGTTGTCAATTATAAAAATTAGTTATTTGAGAATGTGAAGGTTACAATTAAGTTGTCCGTTGAACCGATTATCATATTTTTCACTCTGTAGTAAACTTTCAGCTCACTCATTTCGCTCACCTGCTCAGAATTTCCGGTGAACTCCAACGGGGTAATCTGGTGCGCGGGGAGTGTGATTTTTTCGGGAACGTCAAAACCGATTCCGGGCTGAACAAGTTCTAACTCAAAGTCAATGTCAGAGCTGTTTTCGACAGAAACTCTTTTTGTCTCCCCGAAACGTAGCTTTCCGGCAGGATTGTTCATTTTCAGAGAAGAAAAAAACAGGGGTTCAAGCAGGTTGGCTCTTCCGGCTAAAGTGTTGTTGAAATAGGCAACGGTGCGGCGGGCAAAAAGCGCTTCGCGGATTCCGCCCTCAGTACGGCTTCGCGCAAAAACAAGCGTCATCGGGCGGTGGGTTTGTGAAAGATCGTAAGCCATCGCAGCAGGTTCGTGAATATCGGTATTTGCAAACATTGCCAGCCTTTTCTCCCGCGCCAGGTCAACAGCTTCAGGATAAAATTCCCGGTAATTGAACACTTCAATGCCATGCATCAGGTCACTTTTGAGCAACTGTGTGTGTTCCTCAAACCACTGGGTGGAATCGGGCTGCTGTACCTTCCATCCCGGATGATTCCATAAAATAAAAGCTCCCTGATTGCGTGCTTCCCGGATTGCTTCAAAAGCATCATCGCGGTCAAGCAGATTTGCATTTCGGATGAACAGGGCATTCAGGTGTCCCGGGGGCATTCCGCGGGTAATTTCAGCGCCGCGAATCAGCAAAATCCCCATACTCTTTGCCAGCGGTTCCGCAATTTCATAGGAGCGGTTGTGGTCGGCTACAACATCTTTGGAATGCGGTCTGTATTCAATATGGTCGGTGATGGCAACGGCGTCCAGCCCTCCCTGCCACGCTTCCTGAATCCTGACCGTTGGCCAGACAGTGCCGTCCGAAAAAACGGTGTGGGTATGAAAATCACATTTCAGGGTACGGAATCCGGGAATATCGGGAATGTGAATAATCTTTCTGGATTGTGCCTGCACGGAAAATCCCGAAAACAGAAAAACCAAATGCAGAAAAAATATAGTGATACGCATTTTGACAGAGCTAAAAGTTTTAAAATTTTTGCACATAAAGTTCATATTTTTTCGCTAACCTGCAATAATTCTCCCGTTAATAATTTTGTTTTGAGCAGTAATTGTTAATTTTACAGATAGTATAGCAATCTTTTTAATTTTATTAAAAAGATTGCTCTGTTTTAGCGAAAAAAATCCCATATTTGTTGAAGAAATCAAACGATGGAAAAACTTTTTAGAAATACAGGCAATCAGAGTTTTGGAGTTGAACAGAAAAAGGTTTATCAGAAGAAACAAATTTTGCGCACTCTCTTTTTCCATGGCGCAATGTCCAATTCTGAACTGTCGGCAATTGTTCAGCTCAGCACTCCAAAAATTAACAGCCTGCTCATCGAATTGATTGAAGATGGCTTGGTCAGGGAGCTGGGAATGGGCGATTCAAGCGGGGGAAGACGTCCGGTTATATATGGGTTAGTTGAAGAGAGCTTTTATGTAGCCGGCATTTCCGTCAATATTAACCGCACCATTGTTGCCGTTTTTGACAGTAATCGGAAGCAGATCGGGATGCCCGGTTTTCTTCCGGTCAAAATGCATAATGATTTCGGTATTTTTTCGGAAATCAGCGCTTTTTTCGAGCAATTTCTTGCCGAAAAAGGCATTGAAAGAGAAAAAGTGCTCACCGTGGGAGTCGAGTTGCCCGGATTATTCAATGAAAAACAGGATATTAACAAGACTTACTTTCCGGAAGTGAAGCACCTCACAGATAAATTGCAGCATCTTTTCGGGCCTCCCGTTTTTATCTGCCACGACTCGAAATTGCGCGCATTTGCGGAGCAGCATTTCGGCATTGCCAAAAACAGACAGAATGTTCTGGTGCTTCAGGCAGACTGGGGATTGGGGCTTGGAATCATCATAAACGGGGAACTCTATCCCGGAAAATCAGGCTATTCCGGCGAATTCGGGCATTTACCCATTGTGGACAACGGTGTTCTTTGCAGTTGCGGGAAACAGGGCTGTCTGGAAACCATAGTTTCAGCCACTGCCATAGCACGCAGGGCAGCTGAAGGAATTAGAAACGGAGAAACTTCACTGATAAAAGAACTCGTGGATAACGACCCCGAAAAAATTGATATTTCCGTGGTCATTGATGCTGCGAACCGCGGCGATCAGTATGCAATTTCCATTTTTTCAGACGTGGGCTACTGGCTTGGAAAAGGAATTGTTTATCTGATTCAGATTTTCAATCCCGAACTTATTGTTATCGGGGGGCATGTTGCAGAAGCCAATCAGTTTATTTCTGCCGCAATTCAGCAAACCATCAATATTTTCAGCAACAGGGATATAAGCAACGACACCGAAATTCTGTTTTCGGAACTTGGTTCAAAGGCAGGACCTTTGGGTGTTGCCGCTTTTGCACTTGATAAACTCTCCATGGAAAAAACATTTTGATTTAACACGCATTTATATTTAAAAAAGCATAAGATTATGGAATCCAATTTCACAACAATTGAAAAGGTATTCTTCAAAGAATCAAGCATTCAGAAGATTACCGCCCGAATGCCCTACATTACGGTTGACAGTTTTCCCAAATTAGGACTGCTTTCGGCGCTCTCCTTTTTGGAGTGGGCTGCAAATAATCCCAACGGTGTGGTGAGCTTACCAACCGGAAAAACCGCGCAGTATTTTTTACATTTTGTACGTCTCATTTTAGATAACTGGGATAACGAAAAAGGGATAGCTTTCAGGGAAAAATATAACATCGGAGCATTGAAAAAACCCAACATGCACGATCTGCAGCTTGTGCAAATGGGTGAATTTTACCCCATCAGCGCTGAACAGCACAACAGTCTCTACAATTTTATGCTGAAAAATTACATTGAAGATCTGGGCTTTGATCTGAAAAAAGCACAGCTGATAAATTCGGATGAAATTGAGCTGGCTGAAGGGAAACATTTTACCGAAGTATTCCCGGATTACCGCATTGACCTCTCTTTGCGCTATCGCGAAGTGAAAACAAAGCAGGAGCAACTTCAAAAGGAATCAATTTTCAAAATTGACCAGTGGTGTAACCGGTATGAGAATAAAATCAGGGAAAAGGGCGGTATCGGATTTTTCCTGAGCGGTATCGGACCTGACGGACACATCGCCTTCAACACCCGCGGCTCCGACCATTTTTCACCAACACGACTGAAGAAGACAAACTTTGAATCACAGGCTGTCAGCGCTACCGATTTGGGCGGCATTGAAGTTTCACGAAACCGGTTAGTTATCACAATCGGTTTGGGAACATTAGGATATAATCCTGATAATAAAGCCATTATATATGCTGCCGGCGAAGCAATTGCCGAAACCATCAAGAATTCATTGGAGAGCGAGCCTGATGTGATCTATCCGGCAACATCACTGCAAAAGCTGAAAAACAGCCGGTTCTATCTGACCGATGGCGCTTCCGTTCAACTGGAAGATGCAGTGGAGCATTTTTTCAATGACGGTCCGTGGACACATAAAAAGACGGAACGCGCAGTGATGGAGCTGTGCCGTAAAATCAACAAATTCGGCGGAAAACTGGAGCTTGAAGATTTGAAAGCCGATAAATATTGCAGCCGGATTCCGGGGCTTGATGAACACACGGTGCAATCGGTTATTGACTCCATTTTGGTCAAGATTGAGCGGGGAATGAGAACCCAAAAGAACCAGATATATTACCACACCGGACCGCACCACGATGACATCATGCTCGGCATCATGCCGCTGACCAATGAACAGTCGCGCGAATCCACAAACGAGCTGCACTATGCGGTTCTGACGTCGGGATATACGGCAGTCACCAACAATTTTATGACAGATTTGCTCAAGGATACCAAAGCGCTACTTTGTCAGGGTAAAATTGAGATGATTGAATATCCCGATTTCTTTGAAAAAGGATATAAATTCAAGTGGGACAAAGATGTCTATCACTATCTGGACAATATTGCCGCACAAAATGAAGAGGAGAAGCGCCGCGGCGTTTGCCACAGGCTTGTGCGTGCGCTGGTTGATATCTGGGGCGTAAACAACCGCGCAGAACTTGAGGCTGTGATTGAAGAGATTTTGGTATCACTCGAAAACACTTATGCCGGCGGCAAAAATCCTTCGCGGATTCAAAAACTAAAAGGGATGATTCGCGAGCTGGAAGAAGAACTTGTGTGGGCACACTACGGTACAATGGTTAAAAATGTTCATCACCTGAGACTTGGTTTTTATCAGAACAATGTGATGGGCAGTAAGCCCGATATGGAGAAAGATGTATTGCCTGTTTTGAATGAATTCAGAAAATATAAACCCACGGTTATCAGTTTGGCTATGGACCCGCAGGGCAGCGGACCCGACACGCACTACAAAGTGCTTCAGGCAATTGCAGCAGCTGTTGAGGAGTGGAAAAAAGAGAAAAACCTGGAAAATGTGCGCATTTTGGGTTACCGCAATGTGTGGTTTAAATACAATCCGTGGGATGTGGAAATGATTGTGCCGGTTTCGCTGAATGCGCTGGCAATTTTAGACAAATCCTTCTCCGAATGTTATGTGACTCAGGTGAATGCTTCATTCCCGAGCTATCAGCTTGACGGCAAATTCAGCGAACTCACACAGCAGACCTGGTTTGAGCAGCACAAGCAGATTCAGTTCCTTTTGGGAAAGAATTTCTTTTATGAAAACAAGCTGCCGCTGCTCAGGGCAACTCACGGAATGGTCTATCTGCGGGAGCTGACCGTTGACGAATTCCTGGAAGAAGCATCAAAATTAGGCAAAGCAATGGAACATATTTTTTAAGAACTTTAAATTGAAAACGTTATGCAATTAATAATTAAAAAGAATTACGAAGAGATTAGCAAATGGACTGCAGATTATATTGCTGCTAAAATAAACGACTTCAACCCAACTGAAGAAAAGCCTTTTGTGCTTGGACTGCCTACCGGTTCATCGCCAATCGGAACTTATCAGAAGCTGATAAAAAAGTATAAAGCCGGCGAAATTTCCTTCAAAAATGTGGTTACTTTCAATATGGATGAATATGTGGGGCTTCCCAAAGATCATTCGCAGAGTTACTACTCGTTTATGCACAACAATTTTTTCAGCCACATTGACATTCGCCCCGAAAATATCAACATTCCTGACGGGAATGCTGCCGACATGGAAAAGGAGTGTCTGGAATATGAAGAGAAAATTACAAAACTTGGCGGCATCCGCCTGTTTTTAGGCGGAATGGGCGCCGACGGACACATTGCTTTTAATGTTCCCGGTTCGTCACTCAGCTCACGCACCCGTGTGGTTAATCTGAATTACGATACCATCATGGCGAACTCCCGCTTTTTTGAAAACGATATGGATAAAGTACCGAAACAGTCGGTAACTGTCGGAGTTCAGACCGTTTTTGATGCACATGAAGTGGTTATTCTTGTCAGCGGATACAAAAAAGCACGGGCGCTGCAACAGGTTGTTGAAGGCGCCGTCAGCCACATGTGGACACTGTCGGTTTTACAGCTTCATCCGCACGGAACAATTGTTTGCGACGATGATGCAACAATGGAACTGAAGGTGGGCACGGTGAAATACTTCTCCGAAAACAGATAAAATATACCGATTGGCTCTATAGTAATTTTTGACAGAGGGCTAAATTTGAAAGCATTTACTAACGCTCTCAGGTCTGGGGGAGCAGACTTGTCTGCATACGAAGTGTCTGACAACGTAGAAGTTGCAGATGACTGCCGCAGGCAGGCAAAACTTCGTGCCTTTGAGAGAGAGAGAAGATGGGGATTAAGGAGAGATTTGATGGAGATTAAGGAGATTAATTGCGCATCAATGACTGCTGAAGGTTTTACGCTGTTCTCAGGTTTTCAACGCTTTTAGGTCCGGCGACGCTGACCCCGAGCTGAACGGAACAGGCAGATTTCAAAAGCGAATGCAAATTCGTGAATTCATGCGTTAGTGCTGTTTTGCAAACCGTGCATTGCTTTGTAAAAGCAAAAAATACTGCGAAGGGGTAAAGTCGCGGATATATATTACCGATAAATTTCACCTTGTCAGCTGTTGAAAGACACTTTCAAGATTTTGCTGTTTCTCTGTCAGCGTCAGTAAGATCAGCTTGTTCTCTACGGCAAAACGGAAAATTGCAGGTCGGATATCCCGGTCACCGGCAGCTTCAACCGACCATTCGCCGTCAGAAAACTGTGCGGATTTAACCCCTTCAACCGCCAGCAACTGTTCTGCTTCAACTTTTTTATCAAAAACGGCAATCACCATTTGATTACGCTGATAGCGTGCATTTCTGATTTCTGAAATATCTCCGTCAGCCACAATTTTTCCCTTGTTAATAATTACCACACGGTTACAAACTGCTTCCACTTCCTGCATGATGTGTGACGAAAGAATCACCGTTTTTTCAACACTGATATTTCGTATCAACGCCCGGATTTCTTCCAATTGATTGGGGTCAAGACCCGTTGTGGGTTCGTCAAGAATAAGCACCGGCGGATCGTGAATCAGCGCCTGTGCCAATCCCACCCTCTGGCGGTAACCTTTTGAAAGCGCCCCTATTTTTTTGTGCTGCTCATCAGTCAGTCCGGTCAATTCAACAATTTGATCAACTTTTCGTTTTTTGTTTTTCAGGCGGTAAAATCCGGCGATGATTTCTAAATATTCTCTGATATACAAATCTGTATAAAGCGGATTGTGTTCGGGTAAATAACCGATATTCCGGCGGATGGCGGTGTTGTCAACTGAAACTTTTGTGTTGTCAAGCCACACTTCTCCCGAACCGGCAGGCAAAAACCCGGTAATGATTTTCATCAAAGTAGATTTTCCGGCACCGTTCGGACCCAGAAAACCCAGCAAATTTCCTTTGGAAACTAAAAAACTGACCTGATCGAGAACTTTCTGTTTCCCAAAAAATTTTGTTATATTGCTGATTTCTAAATTCATATACTTTAATATCAGAACAAAAATATAAGATTCTTTTTAAATTAAAAGCATTGGGTTAAATTTGCACTTTTTCAAAAGAACTATTATGGAAAATCATCATTTTAATTACATAAAAGATATTACGAAATACGAGAGGCAGGAAACTGTTGAAGTTAAGGTAGGTAATGTTGGTGTCGGGGGAAGAAATCCCATCCGCATTCAGTCGATGACCGATACCAGTACAAAAGATACAGATGCCACGGTTGAGCAGATTATCAGTCTGGCAAAGGCGGGCGCTGAAATTGTACGCTGCGCGGTGAAAGGAATTTCAGACGCCGAAAATCTGAAAAATATCGTAAATGACCTGAAAGAACGGGGCTATGACCTTCCGTTAGTGGCTGATATTCATTTTAATCCGAGATTAGCTGAAATTTCAGCAAAATATTTCGACAAAGTGCGCATCAATCCCGGAAATTTCTACGATAAGCGGGCAACGTTTGAAGCGAAGGTCTATACGGATGATGAGTATAAGGATGAACTTCAAAGTATTGAGAAGCAGTTTGTCCCGTTTCTGAAATTGTTGAAGGAAACCAAAACGGCTCTGCGGATAGGCGCCAATCACGGTTCATTGTCTGACCGGATTATGAGTCGCTATGGCGATTCACCTTTAGGAATGGTTGAATCGGTTCTTGAATTTTTGCGTATCTGCAAAAAGGAGAAGTTTAACAATGTGATTGTCTCCATCAAATCCAGCAACACCCGGATGATGGTTTACACGGTGCGGCTTCTCAATTATAAAATGCGCCTTGAGGATATGAAATATCCCATTCATCTGGGAGTTACCGAAGCCGGCGAGGGAGAAGACGGGCGCATTAAATCGGCTGTGGGAATTGGTGCATTGCTGGCAGACGGCATCGGAGATACCGTTCGCGTGTCGCTCACCGAAGACCCGGTAAACGAAATTCCGATTGCCCAAAAGTTAGTCAATCACTTCAGAAGTTACCGCGAACATCAGCCCATCACGGCTTCACTCATCGCGCAGGTCAATCCGTTTGAATATGAAAAACGCTCCACCCGTCCCGTGTTGAATATGGGTGGCGATAACCTGCCGGTTGTCATTGCCGATTTGGGGAAACACAGTCTGACCGAAATTTTGCCGGTGCGAGGCAAATTGGTTCCCGATTATTTTCTTTCTGGAAGTAAAATTTTAGATATTGAAGGGGAGAGCTACCCGATTCTGACACTTGCAGAATATCTTTATGAAAGTACGCGCTGGGGCAGACTGAAATTCATCCGTACCAATAAGATGGAATTTGATGATTTTATGGCAAAAAATCCGGAAATCATCATGAAATTGAAGCAGACCCGCAAAACTGTACTGATTCTGGAAAGCTACAACAAGAATCCGTTGGCAGAGCTGCGCGCCTTTTTCACCATTTTTGAATCGCACATCTGGAAAGTGCCGGTTATTCTGTATCGCAGGTACAATGAGAGAGTCATGGAAGATCTTCAGATCAAATCGTCAGCTGACCTGGGCGGCTTGTTTATTGACGGCTACGGCGACGGTATTTGCATTTCGAACGATAACGACCGCATCACTTTCACTGAGCTTAAAGACCTGAGCTTTGGCATTCTGCAAGCCAGCCGGATGCGCATGTCAAAAACCGAGTTTATCTCGTGTCCCGGATGCGGGCGCACACTGTTTGACCTGCAGGAAACAACCCGAAAAATTAAAGATCACTTCAAACATCTCAATCATTTAAAAATTGCCGTTATGGGATGTGTGGTCAACGGACCCGGCGAAATGGGCGATGCAGATTACGGTTTTGTGGGAGTCAGCCACAATAAAATTACGCTCTACAAAGGGTTGAGACCGGTGAAAAAACATATTCTTTTTGAAGATGCCGTCGAGGAGATGGAACAGTTAATCAAAGAGAGCGGAGACTGGAAAGAACCTAACGAATAGGTTTTTTATTGAGCAAAAGCATATCGAAGGCAGGAAACACCATTTTTCCTGCCTTCTGTTTTGGGAAGCTACACTATTTTCCGTGGATTAAAACATTGTCACCATTTCCCGGAGGGAAACAATCAAACAAAAAATATTAAGTTAATTTTGCAAATTTGAAACATGATTTTGCAGAAAAGAAATGCAGGTCAAAACCGGATTTGAACCCGCAAAAAATTATCTTATGAGGTCTAATATTGTTATAATAAGAAAGTTAAAGTTTGTTTCACTGTTAAGTATTCTGTCTGTTATGGTACATGCACAATCCAATCCGCTGTTGGGTGAATTTAAAACACCGCACGCTACGGCGCCCTTTCCTGAAATCAAAAATGAACATTTTTTACCCGCATTGAGCGAAGCGATAAAAACCGGAGAGCAGGAGACAGCTTCCATCGCGGATAACAAGGAAAAGCCAACTTTTGAGAATACGATTGAAGCGCTGGAGCGTTCAGGAAAGATGCTTTCGCGAATCCGGAGTATTCTGTTCGGCTTGATTAGTGCCGAAACCAATGATGAGTTGCAGCAAACAGCACAGGAAGCCACTCCGATGATGGTGAAATATCAGAACGATATTACGCTGAATCCTGTTCTTTTTCAGCGCGTGAAAGCGGTTTATGAACAGCGGGACAAGCTCAGTCTGAGCGCTGAACAGCAAACGTTGCTGAAAAATACCTACCTTGGTTTTGTGCGTCAGGGCGCTAACCTTTCGGATGCGGAAAAGGAAAAATTCAGGGAGCTCAAAACAGAATTATCGAAACTGACTTTGCAATTTGGTGAAAATGTGCTGAAAGAGACCAACAATTACGAAATGCACATCAGCGACAAAAACAGGCTCACCGGGCTTCCCGAAAGTGTACTGGAAGCGGCTGCCGCTGTTGCAAAAAGCAAAAACAGAGAGGGCTGGACTTTTGATATAACCATGCCTTCATATCTCCCTTTTATGAAATTTGCCGATAACCGGGATTTGCGCAGGGAACTTTATCTGGCATACATGTCAAAATCATTTCAGGGAGGCGCATATGATAACCGGGAAAATATCCGCAAAATAGTAAACCTGAGAATGGAGCTGGCTAATCTGTTAGGATACAGCAGTTATGCCGATTATGTTTTAGAGCAGCGCATGGCAACTAACCGGGATGATGTTTATAATCTGTTAGAAGACTTATACACGGCATCCTATCCGGCAGCGCTGAAAGAGAAAGAGGAGATTGCAAATTATGCCAAAAAAACAGGATTTTCCGGCGAGATTATGCCCTGGGACTGGAGCTATTATGCAGAGAAACTTAAAGAAGAAAAATTCGATTTGAATGACGAAATGCTGAAACCCTACTTTGAACTCAGCAAAGTTATTGATGGTGTTTTTGGATTGGCAACCCGTCTGTATGGAGTAACTTTCAAACCCAATCCGGAAATTCCGGTGTATCACAAAGAGGTCATTCCCTACGAAGTATATGATGTTGACGGCTCGTTTCTGGCAGTTTTATATACCGATTTTCATCCGCGCCCGGGGAAGAGAGGTGGTGCCTGGATGGGTGAGTACAAGAGCCAGTGGAAGGAAAACGGTACCGATTCGCGTCCGCATATTACCATTGTGATGAATTTTACCAAACCAACGGAGACGAAGCCGGCGCTACTCACTTTTTCCGAAGTGGAGACCTTTCTGCATGAGTTTGGACATGCGCTGCACGGAATTTTTGCAAACTCTACCTATTCAAGCCTGTCGGGAACCAGTGTATATCAGGATTTTGTTGAACTGCCGTCTCAGATTATGGAGAACTGGGCAGTGGAAAAAGATTTTTTAGATCAGTTTGCAATCCATTACAAAACCGGTGAGCCTATCCCCGCCACATTGGTGAAAAAAATCAAGGATGCTGAAAATTATCTTGCCGGGTATCTCTCCCTTCGCCAGCTGAGTTTCGGTTTTTTGGATATGGCATGGCATACATTAGAACAGCCATTTAAAGGGGAAATAAAAGAATTTGAAGAAGAGGCATGGAAAAAAACGCAGCTGTTTCCGATAATTGATGAGGCTTGCATGAGTACCCAGTTTGGGCACCTTTTTGCCGGAGGTTATGGCGCAGGGTATTACAGCTACAAATGGGCAGAGGTTCTGGATGCCGATGCGTTCAGCCTGTTCAGGGAACAGGGACTGTTCAGCAGGGAAGTGGCAACTTCTTTCCGGGAAAATATCCTTGAAAAAGGGGGAACGGAGCATCCCATGATTTTGTATAAGCGTTTTCGGGGACATGAACCGTCCGCTGATGCGCTGCTGAAAAGAAGCGGGCTAAAATAAATCTCAATATTTAGAGCAGCATGAAGTTTGCTATTCTACAATCGTTTCATTACTTTTGGACTGAAAGTAAACTTACTGCTTGTGGATGAACAATACCTTATAGATGGTCTGTTAAACCGGAATAAAATTATTTTTGATTTCATTTTCCACTATTACTATTCCGGGTTGTGTGCTTATTGTGAGCGAATTACAAACAGCCGGCACGCAGCGGAAGATATTGTTCAGGAGCTGTTTGTTACCTTATGGATTAAACATCATCAAATCCGGATTGAATCGTCATTAAAGAATTATCTGTTTACTTCTGTAAAAAATCGCTCCTTAGATTATCTAAAACATGAAGAGCGAAAGTCCAGAAATCTCACAAATCTGGCTGCAAAAAAGGAGTTGTCCGAAAATTTAGTTTCGCTGTGGTTTGCAGAGTCGGAACTTCAGTCAATTATTCAGAAAAGTTTGGAAAAACTTCCGCCACGTTCCCGCGAAATCTTTGAAATGAGCAGATTTGAAGGCATGAAAAATCAGGATATTGCCAACAAACTTGAACTGTCCAAACGAACCGTAGAACTTCAGATAAGCAATGCCCTGAAACAACTCCGTGAAGATTTGAAAGAGTATCTCCCGCTTTTCCTGCTGATGCTTTTGCTGAAATAAATAGCCCCCTCTAACTCCCCCAAAAGGGGAGAAAAAGAGCTGTAGTCAAAGAAATGTTTCTGTTTCTCAGCGCGTTATCTTTATTAGTACCCGCCTCTTGGCAGGGAGGAAGGAGGATAAGCTTTTACCTGCCTAATTCATTAGTCTCCACACTTTATGCAAAATGACAGCGTTGTCTGGTGGTGAGATATAAAATACGGAGTCATTTTTCGCCTAACGAAAAATCTTCTTGGTACAGTTTTTTAAAAAAATGATATGTGTTTTGTTTCTTTCAGTCGTCTATTAATTAAGCGCATATTTTTAAATGCGTTGCTCTAAAAATTATATGGGAAAAAATCACATAGAAGAATTGCTTCTTTCCTGGTTTGAGGGGACACTCAGCCGGGAAGAGAGAGAAAAGGTGGAAGATTGGATGAACGCTTCTGATGAGAATCGGCAGCTATTTGCCGATTCCCTCAGGGCATGGGAAGGGATTGAGCAGCTTCGCCTGATGAGAAAATATAAGCCTGATGAAGCGATAAAAAAAGTAAATCTGAAACTTGAAAAACAAAAAGGATTAACTTTTACCGCTGCATTTCAAAAGGTTGCAGCAGTCTTGATTTTACCGTTGATAGCTGCATCTTTGTGGTTTGCATTGGGAAAAGCTCCTGCTCAAAAGGAGCGCTCAACTACCTGGCACACTTTGAGTATCCCTGCCGGGATGCGTTCCGAATTTTATCTGCCCGACAGCACCAAAGTTTATCTCAACTCCAAAACTCAACTCAGCTATCCGCTGGAATTCAGTGGTTCTGTGCGTGAAGTAAAACTTTCCGGGGAAGCCTATTTTGAGGTAGCTCAAAACAAGGAGATTCCTTTTGTAGTCAATACGGATAAAATCAATGTTGAAGCTACCGG
>CAYNOQ010000015.1:0-4194 GCA_964398855.1 uncultured Mariniphaga sp.
GTGAACCTCTCGATTCATACGGCTCTTCTTAATCCAAATCTCTAAGGTCGGAAACCCTCATACTGCCAGTGTTCAAACAAAGTCGGGTAACTCCGTGAAAGGCTTTGCAAATACTTGTAAGCATTGCCCCAACGTTGTTTCCTGTACCTGCGGTATTTGTTGCGTATCCATTTCACAAGACGTATGTGTAACAAGCGGAATACTTTCCGCATCTCACTCATTCGGAACTTGCCGTAGTAGTTTATCCAGCCTCGTATTTTGAGTTTGAGCAATTCGGCAATCTTGCTGATTGGGAAATGTACCCAACGATGAAAATCCAGCGTTTTCAGTTCCCTTGCAATCCTGCTTATACTCTTTTGACTGATAGCGGGCGAAAAACCTAATTTGATTTTCCCTCGCTCTTTAACTACTCTCGGCTTAAAGGTATAACCCAGAAAGTCAAACTTCTGATACCGTACCTTAAATGGTGGTTGACGTTTCTGATTTCGGCGACAGTAAACGATTTTTGACTTCTTTTGGTTTAATGCCAATTTACAGTCTTTAAATCGGTGTTTTACTTTCTCCAACAGACGTAACGCTTCCTTGATGTTACGACAATGAATGACAATGTCCCGTTACCTGCCATTTTAGGGGACAGTCCTAACTTGAAACTTTTGAGCATTTTACAAACGGCAATTGAAATGAAAATCAAAATTTATAGAGGGACAAAGGAAATCGGAGGCACTTGCGTAAAGTTGACGGCAGACAACGGAAAAGTTCTTTGGGTTGACCTCGGTACTCCGCTGCCACGGTTTTGCAAACCGCGCCTTGCTTTTCAAAAGTAAAAAACCTTATTTCTTTCAATAACCTTAGTAACTAATCGAAAGTCACACTAAATCAGAGAAATAAGTACCCCAGCTGCAACTGCCGAGCCAATTACTCCTGAAATATTGCTTGCCATGCAATACTGCAAAATATGATTTGCGGGATTGTATTTCAGCGCCATCTCATTGGCAACGCGCGATGCCATCGGCACAGCGCTCAAGCCTGTTGCCCCAATTAGCGGATTGATCTTCTTCTGCACAAACAGGTTGTAGATTTTCACTGCCACTATGCCGCCTGCCACCGAAAATGCAAAGGCGATGAAGCCACCGATAACAATTCCCAATGTTTTCGGAGAGAGAAATACTTCGGCAGTCATTGTTGCGCCAACGCTCAATCCTAAGAAAATGGTTGCCGTATTCATTATTGGTCCGCTCGCCGCATCTGCCAGCCTGCTGGTTGATGTACCAATCTCTTTCACTAAATTTCCAAACAGCAACATCCCCAGCAGCGGTACGGACGAAGGCACAAAAATGGCTACAACGGTTCCCAGCACAATGGGAAAAATAATTTTTACCGCTTTCAGGTTTTTAATCTCATGTTTTGAGGGGAATTTCCTGTCCATTTCCCGCATATTTATTGAAAACTCCTTTTTGGTCATCAGTAAATTTGCCACTAACGGAATGATAACCGGCACAAGCGCCATGTAGGAATAGGCTGCAATGGCAATGGGTCCCAAAAGATGGGGAGCCAGCTTAATAGTTGTATAAATTGCAGTGGGTCCGTCAGCGCCGCCGATAATCCCCAATGAAGCGGCTTCATTTAAGCTGAAACCAAGCAAAACAGCGCCAATCAAAACTGAAAAAATCCCAATCTGCGCCGCTGCCCCAAAAAAGGCAAGGCGCAAATTCCTGAGCATGGGTCCGAAATCAGTGAGCGCCCCCACCCCCATAAATATGATTGGCGGTAAAAATCCGGTTTTAATCAAAGAGTAGTAGAGAAAATTTAAAATTCCGTACTCATTCGCTATTTCAAACAGATTTTTGTAGCGTCCATTTCCCAGATCGATGTTTGCAGCATCCACAATTCCCATTTCTGCACCGGGAAAATTTGCCAGCAACACACCAAATCCAATGGGAATGAGCAACAAAGGCTCATAGCCCTTCTTTATTCCCAAAAAGAGCAGGACAAACGAAATGATCCACATAATGACAGTCTGGTAGTCAATGGCACCAAACGCTGTCATATTAAATAAGTTGGAAAAAATATCCTGCATACTGTTATTGTAATTTTATAATTACGTCATCTTCATCAACCGAATCACCGTTGTTAACGCATATTTCAGCCACTTCACCCGCTTCTTCAGCAACAATCGCATTGTAAGTTTTCATGGATTCGATATAGAATACCGTATCCCCTGCATTCACTTTGTCGCCAACTTTTAAGCCTTTTTCGCCGGCTTCCTTGGTGAGATAAAAAGTGCCTTCAAGCGGTGTTGTAACTTCAATGGTTTTCCCGGAAGGGCTTGCTTTTTTAACAGGCGCCGGAGCGGGATTTCCGTTGTTTTCTCCCTCCGAATTTGTGTCTCCGTAGGATACCCTGACCACATATTTTTCACCATCAACATCAATATTCAGCTGTTTCGGTGTAAATGTTCCCTGCTCTGCTGCAACTGCCTGAACAAGCGTGCCTGCCTGCTGTTCTTCAGCTTTCCGTGCGGCAATATCTTCTTCAAAAGCTGCCTTTGCCTGCCCCGATTTATAGGCACGATACTGCTCGGGGTGCATGGCTAATTCAAACAGTTCTTCATCATCCTGGCCAAAATCCCAGTTATTTTTCTGCATTTCGGCACGGAATTCATCCAACTTGTCGGGATAAAGGTCCTGCGGATTGCCGGTGTAAAACTCCTTACCCTGCTCTTTTGCGAGCTGAACAATGTCAGGATGCAGTTCGCCCGGAAGTTTTCCGGCTTTGCCCAAAATCATATCCCAGATATTGTCAGCAATCATCGACCAGCGTTCCCGTCCTTTTTCAAGCTGAAGAACATTCATAAGCGCCAGATTCTTAACATACTGACTAAATGGCGTTACCAAAGGCGGATATCCCAGCATGGGCCAGATATGCGCAACTTCATCGAACAGCTTGATCAGCAGATCGTCCTGAGTGATCTCCGGCTTACCCTGCTTTTCATACCATCTGTTCAGACTTGCCAGATTGTTGTCAAGGTCTGCCATCAGGCTGCCCATCATGCCGCCGGGCAATCCCGGACCAATAAGCAGCGAATTCATCATCCGGTTTTTGGGATTGATGTAATATCCTAAAAAATCATCCATAAAGCTCTGTGTGAGCGCACGGGCGTGCATATAGGCTTTCATGTTGATTTCCGGAACTTTAAAGCCAGCATCCTTGAGCATTGCCTGAACGGCAAGTATATCCGCATGACCCGTCCCCCATGAGAGCGGCTCCATGCCAACATCAATATACTCGGCGCCTGCGCGTGCAACCTCAAGAATGGAAGCCATCTGGAATCCCGGACCTGCATGGCCATGATACTGGACAGGGATATTCGGATGTCTCTCTTTAATGTTCTTTACAAGTTTTCCCAAAAAAGCGGGACGACCAATTCCTGCCATATCTTTGATGCAAATTTCATCGGTGCCCATTTCAACTACCCGATCTGCCATTTTGGTGAAATAATCAACCGTGTGCACTTCAGAAACAGTCAGACTTAAAGCAGCCTGAGAAATCATTCCGCCCTGCTTTGCATACTTGATTGAGCCTTCAAGATTACGCACATCATTCAAACCGCAAAATGAACGGGCAATATCGGTACCCTGTTTCTTCTTCACCTTATACATCAGCTTACGAACATCTTTGGGCACCGGACTCATTCGAATTCCGTTAAGCGCCCTTTCAAGCATGTGGGTTTCAATTCCTGCATCATTAAAAGGCTGCGTCCATTCGCGGGTTGCAATGTTGGGATTTTCGCCAAACAGCAGGTTAATCTGCTCAAAACCACCACCATTGGTTTCCACTCTTGCAAAACACCCCATGTCGATTATTGCCGGGGCTACCTTTAATAACTGGTCAACGCGTGGGACATACTTTCCTGATGACTGCCACATGTCCCGATATAATAAACTGAACTTAATCTCTTTTGCCATGGTAATTTCCTATTTAATTATTATCCTTTTCAATTTTTTCAACCTTCCCTTTTCCTCCCGTAACAACATCAACAGCGGCTACAATTGCTGCCACAGTTCTGCCCGGTACGGAACTGATATCGTCTGCACTTTTTACAACTGCTTCAGGTAAGGGCAAATACCTGTTTGTAAACCTGATCAGCAGATTGCCAATAATGATTAACAACCACAAAATCAGAAAAACGGTTAT
>CAYNOQ010000015.1:4294-18763 GCA_964398855.1 uncultured Mariniphaga sp.
ATAAAACAAAGATGGCAGGTTTTTTTAATTCTGAATAAAATTGCACCCAAAATGCAACATTATTTAAAGGAGTTTTAATAGAAAACAGCACCTGTTATGAACAAATGTTAAAGTACAGCAAAAGTGTATTTTGTCGTTTTTTCAGGAAATTTCATAAAAACATCATATAATAATCCCGATTGAGATTGTTATTCCCTGCTTTGAAAAAACTTTTCTATTTTTAACATCATAATTTTGAATAAAGTACAATGGCTGAAATTCCAATTTTCGGTAAACATCTCATTCCTGACAGGGAGTACGTTGTTTTCTCCCACAAAAATTTTTCACTGGCAGTTAAAAGAGAAAATGACGGCTGGTTGTTTTTGCAACAGAACAAAAAAATATCTGCAAAAAATTTAACGTCCGACTTTTCGGATGCCGAATTTTTTAAAACCGGAAAATCCAACACACTGCACTTCCTGCCTGCATTGCCGGAAATACCTTTGGTTTTCAAAGGGGACAATCTTCATATCACTTCGGGGCAAAAGCTCACTTTTTTCCTGAAACTTCCGCTGAATATCCAGGTCTGCTTTTCAAAACCACAACCGGAAAACATGATTAAAGAGATTTCGCCCGTCAAACTTACTAACACCTGGTTTGGTGAGCCACACGACGGCGAACCGGCTTTCGCCCTGAACACCGGCTCATGGCAATCGCCGGATGAGCTTGACTTATCTCCATTTGAAGCAATTTGTCCGGTTACAATTCATAACAATTTCGCCGGAGTGTTAGAAGTGGAAAGACTGATCATCAGGGTTGAAAACATGACACTTTATAAAGTTGCCGGCAGACTGACCACCAGCCTGCTGGCTGTGGAATACAAGGGAAAAACAATTAACAGTTCGGCTAAATACAACTACTCGAAAGCTTTTCATGGCGAAAAACCGGAAGTTGTTGTAAAACCACGGACAGTTACTGAAAATAACCTAAAAAAAATCAATTTTTTCTTCATTAAAAATCTTTACAGACAGGAATCATGAATTTTGAATGGCAGCAATATTTCAACATCGAAACACTTGAAAAGGCAATCCGGATTTTACTTATCATCACGATTGGCATTGCATTAATTTATTCGCTTAAATATTTCATTAAGAAAATATTACCACTAAAATGGTCTGAGCAAAGGAAGATGATAATCAACCGCACAATTCAGTACACCGGTTTTACCATCCTTGTACTGATAGTTATTTCCGAGCTAAAAATCAACCTGGTCCCCATTTTCGGCGCTGCCGGATTAATCGGGTTGGTGGTTGGGGTGGCTTCACAAACAAGCATCGGGAACATTGTGAGCGGTTTTTTCTTAGTTTCCGAAAAATCCTTTGAGATTGGCGACGTCATCCGCGTGGGCGACAGCACCGGAACAGTCCTTAGCATTGATCTGCTATCCATTAAAGTCAGAACCTACGACAATCTGTTCATTCGCATTCCAAACCAGAAAGTTGTCGGCAGTGAGGTTACCAACTTCACCCGGTTTTCAATCCGGCGGGTTGACACGCTGATTAAAATTGATTATCAGGAAAATCTGGAAAAAGTGAAAAAAGTCCTGATTGCTGCCACAAAGCAAAATCCATATTGTCTGGATGAGCCGAAACCGGTCATTATTTTTCAGAATTGGGGCGAAAACGGAATTGAAATTACGGTTGGAATCTGGGTTGACCGAACCAACGCAACTGCTGGAAAAAACCGGATGATTGCCGAAATCAAGGAAGCATTTGAAAAGGAGAAAATAAAAATGGCAATTCCGCAACTTGCCCTTCATGCCGAAGAACAGCCGGTTTCAACGCAAACAGAGCACATGGAAAATCCCGGATAAAACACACCTTAATTTCACAAAAGCGGGATTTTTCTTCGTTACGAAGAAAAAAATCTAAATTTGAAAACTATATTTTTAATAAACCGTTTTGGTTTTTTAATGAAAATATGCTGAAATTTGCTCTTAAACGGAGCTTTTTTAGAGGAAAGAGCTGTTTCGCCACAAAATTTTGAAACTTTTTTTTGAAAGATGAAATACAAACATAAAAAAGAGAAACATTACAGGGAGCTGACGCTCGGAGAAGAGATTTTCAACAGTATCACACACGGAATCGGTGCTTTGCTGAGCATTGCAGGATTGGTCATCCTCACAGTTTTTGCAGTTAAAAAAGGAGATGCCTGGCACGTGGTAAGTTTCACCATTTTCGGAACGTCAATGGTTCTGCTCTATCTTGCCTCCACGCTTTACCACAGTTTTACCAAAGAAAACTTAAAAAATCTGTTTGCCCGTTTCGATCATTCAGCAATATTTCTGCTGATTGCCGGAACCTATACTCCGTTTGTGCTGACCACAATCCGTGGTCCCTTCGGCTGGGTTATGTTTGGCATCATCTGGGCGCTTGCGGTTGCCGGAATTGTCATTCGCTCCATCTACCTGACCCGTTTCCGAAAGCTGATGATGTGGCTCTATCTGGCAATGGGATGGATGTTTCTGATTGCTGTGGTACCTATTGTAAGAAACCTTCCGGTGAGTAGTATTGTCTTTCTTTTTACCGGCGGAATCTGCTATTCAGCCGGCGTTATCTTTTACGCATGGCGAAACCTGAAATACGGACACGGAATCTGGCATCTGTTTGTCATGGCAGGAACAATTCTGCACTTTTTCTCTGTTTTATACAGTCTTTAGAGAAAAGAAGCAATGCCGAAATTTTTCCGATATTTGCCAAAGTTTATATAAAAGTGTCCGACTGAAATGAAGTTTCTGAATCCCGGTTTTTTATTTGCTCTTTTTGCCATTGTCATACCTGTCATTATTCATCTGTTCAGTTTCAGGCGGCACAAAACCGTCTATTTCAGTCATGTCGGATTTCTGAAAGATATTAAAAAGGAATCCCAAAAAAAATCGCGGTTAAAACAGCTGCTCATGCTTTTAGCGCGCATTCTCACCATTCTCTTTTTAGTATTTGCATTTGCACAACCCTATATTGCTTCTGAAAAAAACGCGCCGGCAACCGGTGAAGTTGTGGGAGTTTACATTGACAACTCATTCAGTATGAACGCACTTTCAGAGCAGGGACAGCTTTTAGAGCTTTCTAAAAACAAAGCTGCGGAAATTGCGCAATCCTATCCTGCAGGAACGCGTTTCAGACTGCTCACCAATGATTTAAGCCCGGTACAACAACGCCTGTTCAACAGGGAAGAGTTTATCCGTCAGGTTTCCGACATCCGCCCTTCGGCAGCAATGACAACGCTTTCATCAATTCACAACCGGTTTGAAATGCAAAACCGGGTGCAGGAAATCGAAACTGACGGAATACTCTATTTCATTTCCGATTTTCAGCGAAACATAACCGATTTGGAAAACTTTTCCGGAAAATCGGTTTTCAGCTACTTCATGCCACTGATTCCCAATCAGGTCAACAATCTCTATATCGACTCCTGCTGGGTGGAAGTGCCTGCCCACGGACTTAATCAGGAAGAGACCATTTTTGTGAAGATAAAAAACAGCTCCGACGAAGATTATTTCAATCTTCCGCTTCAGCTTTTTCTCAACGATTCGCTGAAATCGATAACCAATTTTACGGTGGAAGCCCGAAGCGATATTACCGCTAATCTAAAATACAAAAACAGTTCGGCAGGCATTCAAACGGGCAAGGTGGAAATTACCGACTATCCGTTTACACACGACAACACCTGGTTTTTAAGCTATTTTGTGGAACCAAAACTGAAAGTTTTGGCTATCTACAATGAAAGCAGCGACTCCAAAGAAGGACATGAATACCTTTCTGCCCTGTTTGAAGATGACGATTACGTGGAGATGGAAGCAATGGATATACTCAGCCTTCAAATCAGCAAGCTGAATGAGAGCAATGCCATTTTCCTGATTAATCCCGACCATTTTTCCTCCGGTTTTTTGAATGAGCTTGAAGTAGCTGTCAAAAACGGTGCTTCCGTGATTCTGTTGCCGCAACTTTCATCTTCTGTTTCCGTAAACAACCAGTTTTTATCTAAATTCGGCGCCAATACGGTTTCAGGAATTGACACATCCCGACAGGAAATTTCCGGCATCGACTTCGATAACCGTTTCTTCCTCAACGTTTTCAGGGAACAAAAAGAGAATGCAAAACTACCGGAAACTGCCGGGCATCTGAAATTTTCAGAAAACGTACGCAGCAATGAAACTCAGCTGCTGTGGTTCGGAAATAATGACAAAGCGCTGTCGGTTATGCCTTACGAAAAGGGGAAAGTGTGGGTTTTTGCTTTCCCGCTGAATAAAAAAAATGAAGCGTTTGCACACGACATCCTGTTTGTTCCCTCAATATATAACATTGCATTAAACAGCCTGCCCGACCAGCAAATTTCGTACATCATAGGGCGTGAGCAATCCTATCTTTTGCCGCGAAATACCGGCGCCGACGCAAAGTCATCACTAAAAATAGAGAACCGGGAAACCGGCGAAAGCTCAATTCCCGGAATTACCGTCTCGCAGGAGGGACTTCGGCTCGATTTGGGAAATTTTGTTGAAACTGCCGGGCATTATCTCATAAAAGAGGACAACCGCACAATTGCATCCTACTCCTTCAACTACAACCGAAGTGAGTCGGATTTGCGCTATTTTTCGCCGGAAGAACTCAAAGAGCGTATCGAAATGGCAGGCATGGACAAAGCTTCCGTGCTTACCGATATTTCTTCAAATTTTAGTGAAACGCTGTTGGAAATTCAGAAAGGAAAGCAACTCTGGAAATGGTGCATACTCCTCTCCCTGCTGTTTATTCTGTCCGAAATTTTAATTGCACGTTTCTGGGGAAAAATCAAAATAAACAAGCCGGCTGAATCAAAAAGCAGCCGCTGAATTCTGATGAAAAATCCGGTTATTTCTCTGCAAAACGGGGCAATCCCACCACCCTTTTGCGAATCACTTCAAAATTCCGCTCATAGCTGATTACCGAAACTCCCTGATTCATATATCCTCCAAAACGGGATATTTTCTCAAAGTTATAGTTCCCCTGCGACAGATGAACCCGGTTATAAGAAAGGCAATCCGGAAAATCTCTGCCCCAATTGCGCAAAGCACTCAAAAAATAGAAAGTCACATCATAGCCCTGCCTTCCAAAACTTCCCGGTTCTGTGTAAAAATTATTTTTGAAATTATTCAAAAAACGAATCGTCCCCGGGTGGCTATAGTCAACCCAGTAGGGAGTTACATATTTCAATTTCAGGTTGTGAAAAAACTCATCGGTTATACTTTGGAACTGCTCATAGCGGTTAAAACCTATCAGCGTTATGGAATATGTTCCGACAAGATTGTTGATATTCGATAAAATCACGCTCAAATCCCCTTCATTCAAAGAAGTAACCAAAACTACATTCTCCTTTTCATGCGACATGACACGGCTGAAACCAAACGGTCCCTCTTTGTTGAAATCATAAGTTTGCAGCTGCATTCCCTGCGGCTGTCCCCAATAGCCCGAATGGTCAAGCTTTTCACGAACCATATCCACAATTTTCTCTTCGGCACCCTTAACCGTATTTGATGTTTTAACAACAACCAGATTGCTGTTAAAATACTCTTCTGCAATCAGCTCAGCGGTTTTAAGATTTAAAAATTCACGTGTCGGATTCACCTGATAATAATAGGGATTCGCATTTATTTCGTCGGATTGCGAAGACAATGGCGAAACCATCGGAATTCGATTTTTGGAAGCTATCGCAGACACCTCTTTTTGCACTAACGGATAAACCGGACCGATAATCAGGTCCGTTTGCAGAAATTCATCCGAATGGATGTTTTTCCTGATGGAAGCAGGATTTTGCCGGGTGTCAAAAATGTTCAGGTGAATGCGCATTCCCGCATTTCGCAATGAATCCACCGCCAGAAGCACTCCTTCGTAAAATTCAAGGAAATTTTCACTTTCACGATAAAATTCATAAAGCGACTCCTCGGGTTCATCCATTTCAACTAAAGCATCCTCACCGACATCAGAAATCACTTCCTGCAGCGAATCCCTTGAAGCAAGTTCTCTTTCAAATTTTTTGTTGAGCTGCTCATTTTCAGTTAAAAACAGCGGTAGAAAAAGAGCCACATTGTATGCAGGCTGAAAAGCGTAAGATTTTGACGGAGCACAATCCTCGGGCACGGTAACGGGCAGCTCAACATCATAAAAACTACTCTCAAATCTCGGAAGTTCTGCCTGCAAAGAGTCAGTTTCCACTTCCGTTTCTGCTTCAATTTCTTCTGCAAAACTCTCCTCAGGTTTGCGGGGAATCAGCAGCGTTTCTCCCAGCACAAGATTCCGGTTTTCCAGTTGCGGATTGAATTTTCTGATTTCCGGAATGGTCAGTCCGTATTCTGCCGACAGACGGTATAATGTCTCCCCCGGCTGTACCTGATGCCGGAAAAAAGCATCTTCATTCACCGGCTCGGCAGTGCTCAACTCCGACTCTCTCGCCGGAATCTGAATGGAAGCGCCGGCGGGAAATCCGGTTTCCAAAACCGGATTGAGCGATTTCAACTCCTCTTCGGACACCTGATATTTTCTGCTAACCGACCAAAGTGTTTCCCCTGAAACGATGACATGCTCGAAGAAAGCGCTGCTTTCGGAAAAAACCTCACGGGTTTTCTCATCAACTGGTTTTTCCCCTTTTATTTCTATACTTTCGGGGAACTCTGAAACATCTGCAATATCAACGCCCGGAAGGTAGATAATGCTTCCTGCTTTCAGGTTACGCCCACCGGGATTTAAAAACAGAATTTCACTTTCCGGAATGTTATACCGGCGCGAAATGGAATAGAGCGTTTCACCGGGTTTTACCTCATATGCAATTATCCGGCTGCTTTCTGCAGTCTCTTTTTGCTCTGCACCCGAATCCGCTTTTTCAAGTTCTGAAGGCGGGATATCCCAGCGGGGTATGCGTATTTTTGTTCCTTTCTTAAAACGGTTCACCCCAGGATTGAAAGCATAAATTTCTTCAACGGTAATGCCAAACTGGCGGGCAATGAAATAGGGGGTTTCCGTTCTGGAAGTGATGGTAAAATACTCAAAATGAGCAGGGTCTCCCTTTTTGTTTACCGGAATTTCCTGCAAAGCAGTACCTTCAGTGTAAGGCACTTTAAGAATTTCACCAATTTTTATTCCTTCCGAAATATGTGGATTGTGTTTCAGTATATCATGCGGGTCTGCCTTATAATTCTGGCTGATGGAAAAAATAGTTTCGCCCGTTCGTACCTGATGTAGAACAAATTTTTCACCCTGAATTACAATAATTTCATTTTCCTTTAATTGCTGCGCCGAAAGGTTGCAGGTAAACATTCCGGCAAACAGGAGAAAAAGAAAATAATGTGTAATTTTCATGTTTTTGCAATTGTAAATTTTCAAAAATCTGTAAGGAAACAACCATTAAAATAGCACAGTTTTGTATAAATTTACCAGATGGCTCATTTCCTTTATTTTATGTTTTGTAAAAATCGCTCAAAAATAGTAATTATTGGTCAGCCCATAATTTTAAACGGTTCCAATTCACATTAATTTTGAATTCTTTCAGAAATTAAAACATCTGTTTTATTTTCTTATTTCTAATTTTGCAATTTCGGTTTAAACGTTTTAAAATAAATTTCATGCAGGAAAAAATTCTCATTCTTGATTTTGGTTCACAATACACCCGGTTAATCGGACGAAAAATCCGCGAATTAAATGTTTACTGTGAAATTCATCCGTTTAATCACTTCCCGGAAATTGACGACACCGTGAAAGGAGTAATTCTTTCAGGAAGTCCTTTTTCCGTTCACGAAAAAAATGCCCTCCTCCCCGATCTCTCAAAAATCAAGGGGAAAATCCCCTTGCTTGGAATCTGTTACGGAGCACAGTATCTGGCGCATTACTTTGGCGGAGAAGTGGCACGCCCGGAATCAAGAGAATATGGCAGGGCAAATCTCGAATTCATTGATGAAAAATCCCCTCTTTTTGAAAATGTTGCAGAAAACAGTCAGGTGTGGATGTCTCACGGAGATACCATTATTACTTTACCTGAAAATTTCAAAATAACCGCTTCAACCAAAAATATAAAAATTGCAGCTTTCAAAATTGAAGATGAACCGACTTATGCCATTCAATTTCACCCCGAAGTTTACCACACCACGGAAGGGCAGCAAATATTAAAAAATTTCGTAACCAACATCTGCAAAGCCGGACAGAAGTGGACACCCGCTTCATTTGTGGAATCTACAGTCAGTCAGCTCAGAGAAAAATTAGGAAACGACAAGGTCGTTTTAGGGCTTTCGGGCGGTGTGGATTCAACAGTAGCCGGCGTACTGCTTCATCGCGCCATCGGCAGCAACCTCACCTGCATTTTTGTTGACAACGGGTTGCTCCGAAAAAATGAATTTGAATCGGTGCTGCATTCATACCGGGATATGGGACTTCAGATGATTGGTGTGGATGCGCGTGAAAAATTCTGGAATGCGCTGAAAGGAATTACCGATCCGGAGAAAAAAAGAAAAACCATCGGACATAATTTCATTGAGGTATTTGATGCAGAAGCACATAAAATCAAGGATGTAAAATGGCTTGCGCAGGGAACAATCTATCCCGATGTGATTGAATCGGTTTCCGTAAACGGGCTTTCTGCCAAAATTAAATCACACCATAACGTGGGCGGGCTGCCGGAAAAAATGAATCTGAAAATCGTGGAACCTTTGCGGTTGCTGTTTAAGGATGAAGTTCGCCGCGTGGGTAAGGAGCTGGGTATCAGGCCTGAATTATTAGGCAGGCACCCTTTCCCCGGTCCGGGATTAGGAGTTCGGATTTTAGGCGATATCACCCCGGAAAAAGTTGCAATTTTACAGGAGGCAGATGCAATTTTCATAAATGGACTGAAAAAACACGGGCTTTATGACAAAGTTTGGCAGGCAGGAGTTATTCTGTTGCCTGTTCAGTCGGTGGGTGTGATGGGCGATGAGCGCACCTATGAAAATGCAGTGGCTCTGCGGGCAGTGAATTCAACCGACGGAATGACTGCCGACTGGGTGCACCTGCCTTACGACTTTTTAGCTGAAATTTCCAATGAAATAATTAATAAAGTTCAGGGGATTAACCGTGTTGTGTTTGATATTAGTTCCAAACCGCCTGCAACAATTGAATGGGAATAAACGTTTATTCAATATTGATGTAAAGGGCTGAAAACATGAGAAAAGCATATTGAAACAATATGCTCCGAATTTTTAAATCTTAAATCATGTCTGCCATTAAAAACTCATAATTTAAAAAGATGAAAACCGCTTTAAAATACAGATACAGAGATATATTTCTTTATGTATTGCCAATCATTTCACTCATCTGGCTGACCATAATTCCTGCCGGAAAAATTTTCGCACAGGAAGATGTTCAGAAGAACCAAATGAAGTTTGGCAGGCTTCTTCGACTGATTGACGGGTTTTATGTTGATTCGGCTGATGTGAACAAGCTCACCGAAAAAGCAATAGTTCACATGCTCAGCGAATTGGACCCACATTCTGTATATATCTCCAAAGAAGAAGTGGATAAAATGAATGAACCGTTAGTGGGAAATTTTGAAGGAATTGGTATCTCTTTCAATATTTTTAGAGATACCTTGCTGATAACCACTATTATACCCGGCGGACCTTCCGAAAAAGTGGGTTTGCGCCCGGGTGACCGCATCCTGCAGGTTGACGGAAAAAATATTGCAGGCGCCGGCATGAAAAACAGTGATGTGATGAATTTAATCCGCGGCGAAAAAGGAACAACCGTGGAGATTTCCGTTTTGCGGCGCAATATAGATGAGCTCCTCGACTTTGCCATCGTCCGCGACAAAATTCCTATTCACAGCCTTGATGCATCCTTCATGCTCGACGACAAAACCGGATATATCCGGCTCAATAAATTTTCAGCCACCACCACTGATGAATTTACGGAAGCGATGAAGGATTTAAAAGAGCAAAATCTTCAAAATCTTATCCTTGATTTGAGGGGAAATGGTGGCGGCTATCTGAAAACAGCCGTGGAAATAACCGATCAGTTCCTCGAAAACAACCGGGTTATTGTTTACACGGAAGGATTGCACGATTCAAAAAAGGAGTATAAAGCTTCGCAAAAAGGAATTTTCAAAAACGGTAACCTCATCATTCTGGTGGATGAAGCTTCTGCCTCAGCCAGTGAAATTGTTTCGGGCGCAGTTCAGGACTGGGATCGCGGGCTAATTATCGGGCGCCGCTCATTTGGCAAAGGGCTGGTGCAAAAGCCCTATTTCCTGACCGATGGCTCTATGGTGCGACTGACTACAGCGCACTACTATACCCCCAGCGGAAGAAATATCCAAAAACCGTATAACAACGGAGTTGAAAGTTATAAACGCGATTATTTGGACAGACTGAGCACCGGGCAGCTGTTCAACGCCGACAGCATTACGCTTGTTGATTCGCTAAAATTCAAAACATTAGTGAATGGAAGAAATGTATATGCCGGCGGCGGCGTGATGCCTGACATTTTTATCCCGATGGACACTTCGGCTCATTATCAATACTACAACCGGCTGAGAAGAAACAATATTGTCTATAACTATGTACTTGATTATGTGGATCATCACCGCAGCGACATTAAACGAAAATATCCGACATCCAGCAAGTTTGATCAAAACTTTCAGATTCCTGACGAAATGATTGATGAAATAGTTGCACAGGGAGAAAAAGATGGAATTAAAAAAGATGACAAAAGTTTATCCTTTACGCTCAACACCATGAAGAAAGAGATAAAGGCGCTGATTGCAAGGGATATATACACAAATAACGATTTTTACAAAATCTTTTATCGGGACGATGAAGCCATTCTGAAAGCGCTCGAAGTACTTAAAAGTAGTGAAACATACAGAAACTTTCTGGTTACGGCTGAAAATTAAAAAATGGCAGAAATTCTGACCACTTTCCTGCGGGAAAATCATATTGAGTTGTTGGGAGCATTTCTGGGTATCCTCTACATTTTTTTCTCCATAAAGCAGCATATCCTGACCTGGGCAACAGGACTTTTCACCTCACTGCTCTACGTGATTGTCTTTTTTCGCTCCGGCTTTTACGCCGACATGGGCTTGCAGGTTTATTATGTTTTTATCAGTATTTACGGCTGGTATTTCTGGCTTAAAGGGGAAAAAAGGGAACCTGCCCGGGAAGAAAAACAAGTTCCGGTGAGAAAAACTCCCCGCAAAACTCTGATTTACAGTATTCCGGTAACTGCCGCCATATATCTCGTTATCCTCTTCATTTTGCTTAATTTCACCGACTCAACGGTTCCATATATGGATTCTATGACAACGGCACTGAGTATCACGGCAACCTACATGCTGGCAAAAAAATTTATCGAGCACTGGCTGATCTGGGTTTTTGTCGATCTGTTTTCGGCAGGATTATATATTTACAAAGAGCTTTGGCCTACAGTGGTACTTTTTCTGGTCTATACTATTATGGCAGTTGTTGGCTGGAAAAACTGGAAAAAAGATTTAATTGCGCAGCAATGGAAACAAAACAGAAAGTAATTATTATCACCGGTGCGGAATCTACAGGAAAAAGTGTTCTTACCCGGCAGCTTGCCACACATTTTGGGGTGCCTTTTATTGCTGAATATGCAAGAAATTACATTGAAAATCTTGACAGAAAATACAATTACTCTGATGTTGAACACATTGCACGCGCACAGGTTGAACAACTGGAAGAATTAAAGCAGCAAAATCATCCCTGGATTTTTAGCGATACCTGGCTGATTGTCACCAAAATATGGTTTGAAGAAGTATTTAACAAAGTTCCTTCATGGATTGATTCGGAAATAAAAAACTCAAAAATTGATCTTTTCCTGATTTGCGATACAAATCTGCCCTGGATTGCCGATTCAGTCAGAGAGAATGGCGGTGAGCGCCGCATATTTCTTCAAAACCGCTATCTGAAAACCATAGAAGATTACGGTTTCAGGTATGAAATAATAAGCGGCGTGAATGAAGCCCGCTTTTTAAATGCACTAAAAGCATTGAAAAATCTTTAATTTTTAAAGGAGAATCCACCAAAACAGGGCACAAATCTCAGCCTGAAAAATATATTGAGCTGAATTGCTTAAATTTGTAGAGAACAATAACAAAAATAATTATGACATCTCGCGAGTTTGAAAGCAAAATATCAAAAGCCATCGAAGGCTTGAGCGATCCCTCAACTTTCGACGTGGTTTGCCACGAACACCGGATGGGAGAACCCCTCCCATCGATTGCCAGGCTTCAAAAAATTATAGAGATTCTCAGGGAGATACTGTTCCCGGGATATTTCGGCAACACATCCCTGCGCCCGGGCACTATCAGCCACTACATGGGAGTTTACATCGATGAATTATACGATCTCTTAAGTCAGGAAATTTTAGCAGGTTTATGTTTTGAATGTCCCGACAAAAACTCAAGCAGACTTAAAGAGCACGAACCGGCTTCAAAGCAGATTGCAGCCGATTTTATTGAGCACCTGCCGGAAATCCGCCGGAAGCTGGTCGGCGATGTAAATGCCACCTACCTGAACGACCCTGCTGCAAGAAATATTGGAGAAGTCATCTTCTGCTATCCCGGAGTGCGTGCCATAACAAACTACCGGATTGCGCATAAGCTGTTAGAGCTTAAAGTTCCGCTGATGCCGCGGTTTATTGCCGAAATGGCACACAGCGAAACCGGTATTGATATTCATCCCAGAGCAAGTATCGGAGAAAACTTCACCATTGACCACGGAACAGGCGTTGTAATCGGATCAACCAGCATCATTGGCGACAATGTAATTATCTATCAAGGAGTTACATTGGGCGCCAAAAGTTTTCCGTTAGATGAAAACGGCAAACCAATCAAGGGAATTCTCCGCCACCCGATTGTAGAAGACAATGTAATAATCTATTCGGGAGCTACCATTCTGGGAAGAATAACCATTGGCAAAGGCTCCGTGATTGGCGGGAATGTCTGGATAACCAAAAACGTTCCGCCAAACTCAAAAATCGTACAACCGCATCCAAGAGAGCTTGAGTTCTCCGACGGATTGGGTATTTAACTGATAAAAACATAAAGATTTGGAAAATTACAAGCTTACTGCAAAAACATACTCCGGGCTTGAGAATATTCTTGCCGAAGAGATTGCCAAAATTGGCGGAAAAAATATCAAACCCGGATTGCGGGCGGTTTTTTACGACGGTGACATAGAAGTAATCTATAAATCAAATTACTATCTGCGAACCGCATTACGGGTCCTCAGGGAGATCACCTTTTTTCAATTCAGGGATATCGACCAGTTCTATTTGAGATGCAAGGAGATCAACTGGTTAAAATATATGAATCTCAATCAAAGTTTTTCAATCAGCAGCACAGTATCCAACTCCAGGGATTTTCGCAATTCCATGTACGCTTCCCTGAAAGTGAAAGATGCCCTGGCTGATTATTTCAGGGAAAAAACCGGAAAACGACCGGATGTAGATACGCAGGAACCCGATATTTATATTCATGTTCATATCAATAAAAACTTCTGCACCATTTCTCTTGACAGTTCAGGAGAATCACTGCACAAACGGGGATATCGTGCCGGACAGGGGAAGGCGCCGTTAAGTGAAGTGCTTGCAGCCGGCATGATTCTGCTGACAGGCTGGAACGGAAATTCCGATTTCATAGACCCCATGTGCGGTTCGGGAACATTGCCGATTGAAGCGACAATGATTGCCCAAAACATTCCTCCCGGACGGTTCAGAAAAGAATATGCTTTTCAAAAATGGACCGGATATAACCCAAAACTGTTTGAGAAAATTAAAGCTGAAAACCAAACAAAGCCGTTATTGAAGAAAATTTATGCATCGGATATTTCGAGAGAAAGCATGCTGATTGCCCAAACCAACGCACGCAGAGCGAGAGTTTATGCTGATATAGTTTTTCAGCAATGCGACATGCAAAATCTGGATATAAAAACCAATAATGCGGTAATCATCATCAATCCACCATATGGAGAAAGAATGTTACCCAAAAATTTAGATGCAATTTATGCGATGATCGGTGAACGACTAAAACACCATTTTACGGGAAATACAGCCTGGTTGCTTACTGCTTCAAGGGAATATCTGAAATCGGTCGGGCTGAAGCCAAAAAGCAAGCAGATACTTTACAATGGAAAACTGGAATGTCTCTATTTGTCATATCCCTTATTCAGAGGAAAAAGGACACAGCAATAACGTTCAGACAAATCTCTGTTATGATTTTAGGGGGAATGTAGAAAAGAAAGACTATCTCTTGGGAGGTAACAAGATATCAATTGGTCGATTAATTGGTTTAGAGCCACCGCGAACTTTCAGCATTTCTTCTGTGGATAATGTTTCAAAATTGGTTTTTCCGTTGTTAAAAATGGAATTTTTCATCTCAAAAAATTTTAATTCGTTAAACTTAAAAAACACACATCTACTA
>CAYNOQ010000015.1:18863-41306 GCA_964398855.1 uncultured Mariniphaga sp.
AGCTTTTAGCCGAAAACCATACAACACAGGGTGTTGAATTGTCCTTCTATTACAAAAATCTTGGTGATTTCCATAAGAACCGAAACGTGGATACAAAAAACATGGATGAGTTTGCAGCTGAAAAAGTAAAAAACCTCAATGAAGCGGTCAGTTCTTATGAAAAGGGACTTGAAGCGCTTGGAACAGAGACACAAAATCTCAATATCAGTCAGATTTTATCCGGCACGCTGTCTCTTACGCAGAATATTGAATTGTTAGAGTTGATTGGTGACACCTACCACAATATTTCAGAACTATATGAGAAAACACAGCAAGATCACAGGATTGAAGCCATAAACAAAGCCCTTGACTACTATAAACTTACATCCGATCTCATTCATCAGGCAAGAAAAGAGATTTATTCCGACGAAAGTAAAATTGAGTTGAGCGCACTTGCCGAAACCACATTTTATAAAATTATCCAAACGGCTTTCAGTGCAAATGAAATATCGCCAAACAGTGAAACCACCGCTTTTGCTTTTCAAACAGCTGAACGTATGAAAGCAAGCACAGTATTTGACCGGCTGTCCGACCAGTTAGCCCAAAAAGGCAGTTTAATGCCCGACAGTTTAACTGAACTTGAGCGGATGCTGAATTACAACATTTCAAACCAAAGTGAAAATCTGTTCTATCTCAGACAGGAGGCAGAACCGGATGCTGCTGAAATAGCCAAAACAGACTCCATGCTTTTCCAGTTGAAAAAGCAGTGGGACGAACTCAACAGATATATGGAGAATAATTACAGCGATTATTACCGTCTAAAATATTCCGACAAAACATTAAGTCCCGGACAAATCAGGCAGAAACTCGGAAACAATGAACTTCTGATTGAGTACGTTTTCAATGAAACAGGCTCAATACCTGAGCTGTATGCCTTCGGTTTTTCAAAAAACAATGAATTTTTCAAAAAAATAGAGATTGAGCAGGAATTTGTGCAATCCTTAAAAACAACTTTTGAATTTCTTTCAAATTCCGGGTATCTGTTTACACAAAATGAAGATACAAAAAATTACTGTTCTGCTGCACATCATCTCTACCAAAAACTGCTGCTCCCATTTGAAAAACTAACTCATAATAAAAAAATTACCATTATTCCCGATGGAAAATTGAACTATCTGCCATTTTATGCGCTACTAACCGAAATGCCCGATACCACAGGTCAGATTCTTTTGAACAATCTGCCTTATTTAATAAAGAAAAATATTGTCAACTACTCATATTCAGCCAATTTACTCTACACATCAGAAAAAACCAGTAGGCAGGCAGATAATCATTTACTCGCATTTGCACCTATATATAATTCGGATACTGTTTGGGTTGAAAATGAAAAATATGTTCTGACGCCTCTGCCGGGAGTGCAGCATGAAGTTGATTTTATTTCTTCAGAAATAAAAACCAGCATTTTTCGCGGGGAAGAAGCAACAGAATCAAATTTCAAGCAATTCAGCAAAGGTTATGATATTCTCCACCTGGCAATGCACGCATTTATCAACGACTCACTGCCGGCATTTTCACGATTTGCCTTTGCTCAGAACAGTAACAGCTCAAGCGAAAGTGACGGCTGGTTAAACACTGCCGACATTTACAACCTCGACTTAGATGCACGACTAACCGTGCTGAGCGCCTGTAATACAGGAACCGGGAATTTAAAAAAGGGAGAAGGTGTGATGAGCCTTGCAAGAGGCTTTCTATATGCAGGCTGCCCGGGAATCGTAATGACTCTCTGGGAAGTTGAGGATAATGCAGGAACAAAAATAATGAGCAATTTCTACAGACATCTGAAAAGGGGAAAACCTACTGACGAAGCCCTCAGGATTGCTCAGTTAAACTACCTGAAAAATGCCAATCCGCGCATGGGGCATCCCCATTACTGGCTGGGATACGTCAGTATCGGAGAGACAAGTCCGTTGTTTGCAAGTTATGACCTATACTTCCTGGGACTTTTAGCCCTTGCCCTTACCGGATTAACTACCGATCAGATAATCCGTGTGAGAAAAAACCGGAAAACCAAGCGTTCCTAAAAAAGTAGATGTGTGATTTCAGTTTAACGCTTAAAATCCGTGTGATAACTTAAAATGAAAAGAACTCAGATGTGTGTAAATTAAGTTTAACGAAAAAATTATTTGAATTAATGCCTGGTTTTTCTTAGAATAGCTTTGGCATCCACAGCATAAAAGCCATTTTTTCTTATGATTGCAGTTAATTGTTCCCTTGCAACCTCTTTCTGATTAAGTTTCAGATAACACAATGCTCTGTACCACTCCGACTCTTCAATAAATAAATTGTCGCCGTGATGAATGACATTCGTAAATTCGGGAATTGCTTCCGTATATCTTTCAAGATTTTGAAGACTTGCTGCCTTGTAAAACTGGAGAACAAACTTTTCGTTGGTTTCCTGAATTGCCTTGTCATAAAAAATGAGTGCCGTTTCATATTCGCCTTTGGCAAAATAGAGATTAGCCTGTTGCAGCATATCCAAATCTGCTGACACAGACCTTTGCGGCGCCCATTCCGGCACTTTATAGTATTTGTCGTATATTCTATCATTTTGAAACTCGCCCCTGAGAAGCCCCGCAAGAGCAAACACAACGACCGCCACGGCAACACTTGCCCTCCACCATTGTGATTTTTGTGTATTTGCATCGGAAATGAATGACTTTGCTTCTTTTCTCTGAATTTCATTCTGAACAACATTAAGCTTATTTCTAAGAGCAAAAATATCACGTTCGCCTAATGATTTGTCTAAATTTTCCTTCAGATTGGATTCGGCTCTATTAAAGGTATCTACATTTAGATTTGCTGTTACATCATTATCAACAGAAGAAGCAGCTTCGTTCTGCGACTGCAGCCCTACCATCTCGGAAACCTTCTGCCTCAAAGCAATCAATTGAGGCTCAAGCATCGCTATTTCAATGCTTCGGTGCAGAAAAACATCCTGCTGCAATCCACTGTTGACTACAAGCTCACGCTCAAACTGCTCCAGTTTCCTGCCTTTAAGCTCTCCGCTTAAGTAGCTGTCAATTTCCTCTACCGAATAGGGATGCCGGACGAGAGAAGATACTTTTGAAAGAGTATCTCTGAGATTCAGAATGTCTTTTTCCAAAATAGCTTCTTCCAAACCTTCAATTTCAATCAACTCATCAAATTCATGAAAAATCTCCTCGTCAATCAGTTCGTTTTCTATGCTGTTCTGCTCACGGTAAAACTCGTGAACATTTTCATTGGAAGCAATTTTATGCTGATAAACATGAGCTTTGGGCAGAGAGTCGAAAAAATCAAGCAATTCATCAGGGGTTAAAATTTCGGAAAGTTGCCGGACATTTTCAATGTCTTCCAGTAGCTCGAATGGAGTTTGGCTGCCAGCAGCCTGCTTTTCAATCAATTTGAGGTTTTCCCTCAGCTTTAGAACGTCTTTCTCTGCAAGCGCTGCCTGCATCTGTTTTTCAAATTCTACTTCATCACTCAGTTCGGGGTTGACTTTGAGCTCTGTTTCAAATTCATCTTTTTCAATCGGATTGAGGGCGTCCATCAAAAAATCCTCAACCATCTCAAAAAACTTTGTCTTAGGTGTCATCTTCAAGTATTTTTTTAAATTCTGTGTCCTGTTTAATTCTATTAACCAAAAGCTCCTTACACTTGTATTTTCTCGTTTTAGCATAATTTTCTCCTTTATAGCCCATGATTTTTGCAATTTCAGCCAAAGGAACCTTCTCAAAAAACAGTTGCAAAAGTTTCTGGCAGTCGGTGCTGAGATTCATAAAATGTTTCTGATACAAACTGTACTCTTCATTTCTTTTTACCAGATCGATCAGCTCATCATCGTAAATCTCTTCAAGAAAAGGCAATGACTCACTTATTCTTTGCCTTTCCACGCGCTGCTTCTCAAGCTCTCTGAGCCATAAAAATCTGCTGACAGAAAAAAGGTAGTTTGAGAAAGCGTTTTTCTCAAGAACCAAATCGTTTTCTTTCAATTTCCTGTAGATAATAATTATCGCTTCCTGAAAAACATCATTGGCGTCATCTTCGTCTCCGCTATTGTTTTTAACGAATAAATTAACCTTGTAATAGAACTTCTTATATATATATTGTAATACCAGATTGTCGTGTCTCAAAATTCCTTTAAGAATTTGTTCATCTGTATAATTTTTCATAGCGTCCAATATAGAATCATCAAAATGAGTAAAAGGTAACCCTTTAATTTTATATTAAAATCGGGTTTTATTTTTAACTAAAGCCCAAAACTACAAAATATATACTGAAAAACAACCACTTACAACATTAAAAAAAAACAGAATTAATTTTCAAAAATAATCCATCTGTTTTTAATCCAGACATGGTTTTTCAGTCCGAAATGACAGCTAAAGCATCTTCGGAAATAAAAAATATTATAAGAAAAAGGTGGTTTTTTTACATTCTTTCCGGCACCCGGATGCCCAAAAGGCTCATTCCGTCCCGGATTATTTTCCCGGTTACCGCAGAAAGCAAAAGTCTTAAATTTCTCACCGACTCATCCTCCTCACTCAATATGGGATGATCGTGGTAAAACTGATTGTACTCTTTGGCAAGTTCATAGCAATAATTGGCAATCAGTGCCGGGCTGTGATTTTTTCCTGCATCCCGGACGGCGTCCGGGAAAAGAGAAATTCTTTTGATCAGCTCTTCTTCCTTCACACTCAGGCTATCAGGATAATTTTGTGCACTTTCCAGCAAAACAATATTTTTCTGCTCTGCTTTTCTCAACACTGATTTTATTCTTGCATGTGTATATTGAATAAACGGTCCTGTATTTCCATTAAAATCGATAGACTCTTCAGGATTGAACAGCATATTTTTCTTTGGATCTACCTTCAGAATGAAGTATTTCAGCGCTCCTATGGCAATCATTTCGTAAACCTTTTCAGCTTCTTCTTCGGTAAGCGCATCAAGTTTCCCCAACTCCTGAGCCATTTCTCTGGCAACCTGCACCATACCACCAATTAAATCGTCCGCATCCACAACAGTTCCTTCTCTCGATTTCATTTTACCCGATGGCAATTCAACCATTCCATAGGAAAAATGATAAAGCTCTTTCCCCCACTCAAACCCTAATTTGTCGAGCAGGATTGCTAGCACCTGAAAATGATAATTCTGCTCATTTCCAACCACATAAATCATTTTATCTATGGGATAATCGGTAAATCTCAATTTTGCAGTACCAATATCCTGCGTCATATATACAGACGTGCCATCACTGCGGAGCAGAATCTTATGGTCAAGTCCGTCTTCAGTCAGGTCAGCCCAGACAGAACCATCATCCTTTTTGTAAAAAACACCTGCTTCCAGCCCGCGCAAAACTTCATCTCTCCCTACAAGATAAGTGTCTGATTCGTAGTAAATTTTATCGAAATCCACGCCCAACTTTTTGTAGGTTACATCAAAGCCGTCATACACCCACTGATTCATGGTTTTCCAAAGCTCAATCACTTCGTGGTCTCCAGCCTCCCATTTTCGCAATATTTCTCTTGCCTCCAGAATTGAAGGCGCCTGTTCTTCTGCTTCTTTCTGAGTCAGTCCTTTGGCAATCAGACCGGCTATTTCCTGTTTGTAGTTTTTGTCAAATTCCACATAAAGTTCTCCCACAAGGTGATCGCCTTTCATTCCTGAGTTTTCCGGTGTTTTTCCGTTTCCCCATTTCAGCCAGGCAAGCATCGATTTGCAAATATGAATTCCTCTGTCATTAACAATATTGGTTTTGACAACCCGGTAACCGTTTGCTTTTAAAATTTCTGAAATTGAAAACCCGAGCAGGTTATTGCGAATGTGCCCCAAATGGAGTGGTTTATTTGTATTTGGTGAGGAGTACTCAACCATTGCAAGTTCACTTTCTGCCGATTCTGGTACTCTACCGAAAGAATCATCGTTCCGGGTATTTTTCAATACATCAATCCAGTATAAACTACTGATTTCGAGATTTAAGAAACCCTTTACAACATTAAATCTTACAATTTCCGGCACATTTTCAACCAAATATCCTCCTATTTCGGCAGCGGTTGCTTCGGGTGATTTTTTTGAATTTCTCAAAAAAGGGAAAACAACTAATGTGATATCGCCTTCAAAATCCTTGCGGGTATTTTGCAACTGAATTAAGCTTTTTTCAGGTGTAAAATGATATAGTTTTTTTAGCGCATCTTCTACGGACACCAAAATTTTCTGCTCGATATTCATCTCCATGTTTTTATTTAACCAAAGGCAAAGATATTATTTAGTTGTAAGCTGTTTGTCGGTTCGCTGAAATAAACCGTTTCATAATTTGAAATTTAGGATACGGGTAGTCAGCTTCAGCCATTTGATAAATGAAGCGTCAATTTTTCAGTAAAAATTTTACACTCATCCGGATAAAGTCCATAAAAAAAGCCCTGCCGAAGGCAAGGCTTTTTTGTAAAAACTTATAGTATTTTATCTTGAAACTTTAGCTTCTTCGAATTCTACCCTACGATTTTTCTTTCTGTTATCGATTGAAGTATTCGGAACGGCAGGTTTCGTTTCACCATAGTAGTTGGAACCAACATAAGCGTTGCTGATACCCTTGGTAAGCAGATATTTCACAACTGACTGTGCTCTTCTTTCTGAAAGTTTCATGTTGTATGCGCTTGCACCAATATCACAGGTGTGTCCGCCAACAACAATGCTGTATTCCTTGCTTCCGCTCAAAGTCTGAACAAGTTTATCCAGTTCGGCTACAGCTTCGGATCTCAGGTCAGCCTTGTCAAAGTCAAAATAGATGGTCGGAATGTTCAGCTCTTCATCCAGCGGGCAACCCTGATTTGAAGCAGGTCCTGGAACTGTCGGACATCTGTCTTCGCAGTCAATAACGCCGTCGCCGTCTGAATCAAGCGGGCAACCGTGCTCATCAACCGGACATCCTTTCGGAGTATCAGGACATTTGTCTAAGTGATCCGGCACGCCGTCACCGTCAGTGTCGGGACATCCGTCAAATTTAGCCAATCCCGGGGTGTCAGGACATTTGTCCAAATGATCCGGAATACCGTCACCATCGCGGTCTGGACAGCCGTCAAACTCTTTCAAACCGGGATCATCGGGACATTTGTCCAGATAGTCCGGAATGCCGTCGCCGTCGCGATCAAGCGGACATCCATGCTCATCAACTTGAACTCCCGGAGGAGTGTTCGGACATTTGTCTCTTTTATCCGGAACACCGTCACCATCGGAATCTTTTGGTGCACCAAAAGCGAACTCAATAATTCCGGATACTTTCAGGAAATTGTCATGAACAGCAGTCAGCTGGTCATTAACATATCTCTCGCCATCAATTCCGTGAATATACGCAGCCTCAACAAAAAGTGCAGTATTCTGACCAATGCGGAATTTTGAACCAACACCACCGTTGAAGTTCACTCCCGAAGCCAGATTATCCCAGAGCATTCCGGGACCGGCAAACAAGTAAGGCTGAACAGCGCCATCCTTAATAACCTTAAAACGAAGATCCAATGAAGGATTCACAAAGTCAATTCCTTCACTCCAAAAGCCCATCGGAGCTTTCAGCATCAGGTCAAAAGAAGGGCTCAGATAGCGGCTCAGATAAAGCTCACCCATTGGCGCCCAATTTTTTGTGTCAAGATTTTGGTAAATGCCAGGTCCAAGACCTAATGCCCATTTTTTCTCTGCATTTTGAGCAAATGCAGTTCCCATGATAAACAAGGAAAGCAAAAGCAAAGTAAATTTTCTCATAATTGTAATTTTTTTTAGAAATTTATTTTTTAAGCAACAATTTTTAAATTAATTCCTCTTCAATTAATGGTATTAACCGAGTTTCAATTTAACATCATAATTTTTTAAACAAATTTATACATTTTTTTAGAAATTGTTCATTTTATTAAAATTTGTTTGCAAAAATTGATAAAGAAACAGTAACATCGCCCTAAAACTTAGCAAAATTACACTTTTTACGGTTAAAATTTAATTTTTATCTTATTGATTCAGAAAATTTCCACAGCTATCAAAACAAAAAAGCATACTATATAATAATAGATAATCATTCTGGTATGATATTCTCATTATCCGGAGATTCCTTTTCTTCGGTTTCTTCCTCTTCGGAAAAATCGAGCAATTCCTTTTTCTGAAGAATATTGTACCACAGTAAAATCTTTTTGATATCTGAAACATACACCCTGTCACGGTCATAATCAGGAAGAATTTCTTCGAAAAAAGCCTTCAGCGTATCAGCCGGTGCCTTATGGTCAATAGCGGGTCCGCCGTTTTCTTTCTCCGAAATTTTCTGGAATATCTCTTTCAGAGGAACCTCTTCTGTTTCTGTAAAAATTGCAATGTCTTCAAGAGTTGAAATTTTTGCTGTAGTGTATGCCGGCATCCTCTTCCCTGTCTCAAGCGATTCAACAATCAGATGATTTTTAGTTTCAGCAATGAGTTTATACAATCCGGGCTGTCCGCCAATAGCTAATATACCTTTTAACATGCTTTTAAAAATTTTTGCGAATATACAACTTTTGCATTTCACCAAAATATTTGAGCCCCAAAAAACAATTACCGCTTAAATTAGCTTTATTTATTTAAACTGGCATTAACACTGAAAAGGCAAGGCTCAATCCTGATCTTTTAATATCAGCCTTAAGGAATTATTTCTTGTGAAGTAATTCCATGCCCAGTTTATGAAAATGATCAGCCGGTTTCGGACACTCAGAATAAACATCAGGTGAAAAAACATCCAGATGAACCAGGCAAACCGTCCCTTAAACTTCATAAAAGGAAGATCAACCACAGCTTTATTTCTCCCGATTGTTGCCATGGTTCCCAGATTCATATATTCATAAGGATGCAGTCTGTTTTTTCCATTTATGAGTAACTGAAGATTCTTTGCCAGTCTTTTCCCATGCCCTATGGCTACATTTGCAACCTGTGGATGCCCATGCGGATATTTTTTTGTCTCCATATAGGCAACGTCTCCAACTGCAAAAACATCATCCAATCCCAAAACCCGATTCATTCTGTCCACCTTTATTCTATTCCCGTGGGCAATTGATTCCTCAGGAATTCCGCCAATGGCATTGGCAACAATTCCTGCCGACCAAATCACGCTTTTGGTGCGGATAATGTCGCCATTGTTCAGCGTTATCTTTTCGCCGTCGTAATTCTTCACAAAAACATTGGTTTTCAGAATTACTCCCATTTTGCGCAGGTATTTTTCCGAATACTTTTGTGAAAACGAACTCATATTGAGCAACGTATTCGTGCCACCCTCAAGAAGATAGACTTTCACTTTTTCTGCATCAATATTGGGATAGTCTGTCGGAAGAACCTCCTTTATCATTTCCATGAATGCGCCTGCCATCTCCACACCCGTTGCACCGGCGCCAACAATCACAATGTTATTCAGTCCCTCTTTATCTTTTTCATACAGCAACCTTTCAAAATTCATCAGAATATAATTTCTGACATTAATTGCCTGATACGTTGACTTTAATCCTAAAGTGTTCTTCTTCACCTCTTCGTTTCCGTAAAAATTTGTCCGCGAACCGGTAGCTATCACCAGATAGTCAAAAGAGAATGTTCCGATAGATGTGTCAATTGTTTTTTCTGTGGAATTTACGCCAAAAACTTTAGCCAGGCGAATTCTGACATCGCTTCGCTTGTTGAAAATTTTCCGGATGGGAAAGGAGATGGTGGAAGGTTCTATCTGCGATGAAGCAACCTGATAAAACAATGGGGGAAACTGATGATGATTTATTTTGTCAATAATGAGAATATCATATTTGTTTTTCTTCAAATGCCTTACAAATTGTAATCCGCCGAACCCGCAACCTATAACTATTATCTTTTTCATGTGAATCTGATTAAAATTTTTATAATCATCACATGGAACTTGTCCCGAACAAACGGGAGTTGTTTCATCTGAACTTTAGCATAAAACATTTGAAACATCAAAAGGTTTCTTTTAAAATTTATGCAATACATAAAAGCAGAAACCTTTCAAAAGGATTGAAAAGCAAATATAACCACGTCTTAATCAGATATATTACGGCGCACTTCGATTGAGTGATTTTAGTAAATAAAATGCAATTACTGCCAAAAAGCTTCTGGAATTATCGAAATCTTTAAATATTATGCTGGTGATATATAATCAGTCCGCTCATGGCATCAATTTCAATTTTTCCTATTTTCATTCCATGTTTAGCCGCTACCTGTTTCAAAACAGAGCTAAAATAAAATGCAATGGATCCGATGCAGTTAAAACTGTACTTTTCGTAACCGGGATATTTTGTTACGATATTTTCGAAAAAATCATCAAAAGATTGATTAATCAAGTTAAAATAATAGGGGTCTTCGTCTATATGCTCACCGGCAAATCTGGCAAAAGATGCACAGTATCTATTTGCAACAGAATGCTCATACACAGTGTTTAGCAACTCAATGGGAGAGAGCTTGTATGTGTTGAAAAAAGTTTCCCTGACAGTTTCAGGCATAACATCTCTGATATAGTCGCCGATAATTTTTTTCCCGATATAACTGCCGCTTCCCTCATCTCCAAGAAAAAAACCAAGTGATTCGATATTTGCAACAATGTTTTTCCCGTCGTAAATACAACTGTTGGTTCCGGTACCAAGAATAGCTGCGAAACCCTCACTGTTTCCCAACAGGGAACGGGCTGCTGCAATCAGGTCAGTTTCAATGACTATTTCAGCTGTCGAAAAAATTTCAGAAATTCCCCTGACCAATACATTGTCTGTCTCTTCAGAATAACCACCACCGGCACTATAAAAGAAAATCTGCTTAACTTTCAGCGCATCATTTTTCACATTTTCCGGAAGGTTCTTTTTAAGCGAATCGGTGATGTACTCACTTTCGACAAAAAAAGGATGGTATCCTTCCGTTTCAAAAAGAAATTTGTCATCACTGCTTTTTAACAGATTCCATATGGTTTTGGTAGAACCGCCATCAGCAATTAAAATCATTTTGGAGTATTTTCATTAAACATTTTCAAATTGTAATCCCCCTAAACTTCATGCTCCTTCTCTCAAAAGCACACTCCTTACACCGATTAAACATGAGGTATTGTTTAATTAAAGTGTGCTTCCGGGCAATTCACTATCTTTCGTTTTGATTTAAAACTTGCAGAGCCTTTGCCACGCTACCATGTTTAAACAGGAATTCGCTTGCCTCTTCATAATCGGTAAAATCCGATTTATCCATTAGTATGCGCACTGCCCTGTCGGTAATTTTTTTATTAATCAGCTGAACATTAATCATTCTGTTATCCAAAACACGCCCAAGCTGGATAAAAACAGATGTGCTCAGCATGTCAAATATCATTTTTTGGGAAGCTCCCGCTTTCATCCTTGTGCTGCCTGTAACAAACTCAGGTCCGGTTATTACCTCAATCGGATAATCGGAAGCTTCTGCGATGGGAGAGTCGGGGTTATTGACTATACAGCAGGTGGCAATACCGTTTTCGCGGCATTTATTCAGTCCGTACAGTACAAAGGGAGTGGAGCCGCTTGCCGAAATTCCCACAACGATATCTCTGGGGGTAATATTTTTCTCAAGCAACATTTCCCACGACTCTTCAGTATCGTCTTCCCGCTCTTCAAGTGCAAGAGTTAATTTATCTACGCCACCGGCAAGCACCACAGTAATGGTATCATCCTCCATGCCATAAGTTGTAGGAAGCTCAAGGACATCTAACACCGATAGTCTTCCGCCGGTGCCTGCGCCAAGATAAATCATTCTTCCTCCGGCTTTCACTTTCTCAACAATAGCATTCAGCGCCTTATCCAACTGAGGCTTTACCGCTTCAATTGCCAATGCAATTTTTTTATACTCGCTAATCAGCCCGGTAGTCAACTCTTCAATACTCTTCTTCTCAAGGTCATTGTATAATGACGGCTGTTCAGTAATTCTAATCATTCTGTTAATTCAATAAAAAATTTGTATTAAAAAGCAGCATGACTTTCAAACTATTCGCCTGTGTATTATTGCCTTAGAAGACAAACACATGGAATAACATCGTGCTGCCCTGCAAAGATAACAGTATCTTGAAATTTATACCATCTAAAACATGGAACCGGGATTTGTGTTATTTTTTAAAAATCGATTTAAACAAAAACAAAACAGCAAACTAAAACTTTACAAATCTATTTGTGGTGATGTTATTGTTTTGCTTCAATCTGACCAGATAAACTCCACCTGCAAGGGCAGAAACATCCAGATTTTTTGCGCCTGCAAACCCAATGTAAAAAGTAAGATAATTGTCGTAAAAAGATTCTTCATTTTAATGGTTTTAATATGACTGCTGAAATAATACATTAGTTATTAATCACTTAAATAGAGACTTTTCCCGGGATATTTCGGGTCGCAGGTGAGGTTTACTTTCAGTTTACGCAGTCCGGCTTCGTCGCCGGGGGTAGGAATATGGGTGAGATGCACTTCGCAGTTTTGCAGGTATTTAAGTTTTTCCAGAGCCATCTGCCCGGCAGGATTTGACAGCGCACTGATGGCTAAAACAATCAGCATTTCATCGACATCAATACTTGCCATTTTTCCGTTGAGGATGTTCTTTTTCATGTGGGTAACCGAGTCAATAATATTTTGCGGAATGAGGTACATGCTGTCGGGCAAGCCTGCCAGATGTTTCGTGGCATTCAGAATCAGACTCGATGCAGCGTGCATAAGCGGTGAATTCTTACCGGTAACAATTTCGCCGTCAGGAAGCTGAATAGCTGCACCACAAAAAATACCTTCATCTCCTTTTCCGGCAAGCTCAGCATTTTCGGCAGCTTCTCTTGCAGGTTCCACAACGCTGCGCTGTTCCACTTTTATTCCCAACTTGCGCATAATGCCGTCAATTCTCTCCAATGCATCTTTTTCGGTCAGTCCCATTGCATATTCCGCTGCGCATCTGAAATAGCGCCTGATTATCTCCTGATGGGCAGCTTCGGAAATAATCTGATCGTCAATAATTCCTGAGCTGACCCGGTTTACACCCATGTCGGTGGGCGATTTATAGGGCGACGCTTCACCGGTTATCTTTTCCAAAATCTCTTTTAGGAGCTGAAATGCCTCAATATCACGGTTGTAGCTGACAACTTCCTGATGATATGCTTTCAGGTGATATTTGTCAGTCATTATTTTATCGTCCAAATCAACCGTAGCTGCTTCATAGGCAATATTAACTTTATGATTGACAGGCAGGTTCCAGACCGGAAATGTTTCAAACTTCGCATAACCGGCTTTTACTCCCCTTTTGTATTCGTGATACAGGTTGCTCAGGCAAGTGGCAAGTTTTCCGCTGCCCGGTCCAGGTCCGGTAACAACCACAATGGGTTTGGTAACTTCAATATAATCATTGGCGCCATATCCCTGATCACTGACAATAGTCTCCATATCAGAAGGATACCCTTTGGTGGGATAGTGCAGGTAAACCTTAATTCCCCTGAGTTTGAGCTTATTTTTAAAAACTTTTGCTGGCTGCTGGTTTTGGTATCTGGTAATCACAACGGCAGTGATGTCAATTCCCCATTCTCTGAAATCATCAATGGTTTTCAGGGCATCCGCATCGTAGGTTATGCCAAAATCTGCCCTGATTTTTTTACGTTCAATATCTCCGGCATGAATGCAAAGAATCACATCCGTTTGATCTTTCAACTGTTCTAACAAGCGCATTTTAACATTTGGATCAAACCCCGGAAGTACTCTGGAAGCGTGATAATCATACAGAATTTTACCGCCAAACTCAAGATATAGTCTGTGGTTAAAGCGATTAACCCGCTCAATAATTGCAGCTGTCTGCTCGTGCAGATATTTTTCGTTGTCAAATCCGATTTTTTTCGAGAATACTTTCATGTTAGATTTTAAATAATTTCTGCCAAATACCAAATTTCAAAAATCGGAATTTTTTTCGACTCAGTCTATTTGACAAGCTTTAATTTTTTGCAAAAAAAATTAAACTGATGAAATCAGACAGATATTTTTTTTGAAATCTGAAAATTTAAATATAGCCATCTGTCTGCTCAATCCTAAACAATTACCACATTACAGGGCACTGACTTTCAAAAGCCTAAAATTGACAAATTAGTATTTATCAAAACCGGAAGTTAAGTCCGCTGATTTTCAAAAATGTTTTTTGCAAAACGGAAGAGTTGAATTTGTCCGGTTCCAAAATTAAAAGGGAAGATCGTCATCTCCGCCCGGCTCGCCTACTTCAGGCTCACTTGCTGCCTGAAAGCCGGTATTTATTTCTTCCTTCGGAGTTTTCTCAGTTTCCCTGCCACCACCTTCTTTACTGCCTAACATCTGCATGACATCACCGTAAATTTCAGTAACATAACGTTTGATGCCATCTTTGTCGTCATAGGAGCGGCTACGAATTCTGCCTTCAATGTATAGCTGCCTTCCTTTTTTAACATATTTTTCAGCCACTTCTGCCAATCCGCGCCACAAAACAATGTTATGCCATTCGGTGGTTGTTACCCGCTCTCCGTTTTTTGCAGTATAGGTTTCTGAGGTTGCCAGCGGAAAATTTGCCACTGCAATGCCTGTGTCTAAATGTCTTACTTCCGGGTCTTTTCCCACGTTTCCAACTAAAATTACTTTGTTAATTGCCATTTTTTATAAATTTTTAAGGTTAACAGAGTTTAAAAATAGAAATTATGTTGCTCATTACGAAATTTTCAACGCCAATTTTGAAAAGAGTTGCACTTTTCAAGCAGTTTTTCTAAGAGACGGGGAATTGCATAAGAACTCAGCCTGTTTTTGGGAATTTTGAACAAAGGTGAACCGGAATCATTAGCGGAATCTAGTTCAACATGAATCAACCGGGCAAAAATTGTCTGGTGAGTGAGGTTATGTTTCTGCGTGAGCGACACAGATTTAACATTCATTTTATATCCTTTTAAAAAAGGTGGTTCTGCATTCAGTATCTCTTCATCACTCAGTTCTCTCTCCGTTTCGAGCAGTGGAAACTGATAAAGGTTTTTCCAGATGTCGTTTCCGGTTCGTTTTTCAATCCATATAAACCCGTCCGATTCCATGAGATAGAAATAGAAGTAGCGAAGCCTGATTTTCACTTTTGCTTTTTTTGCCGGAAGGTTTTCAACCTGATTGTTTTTAAAGGCAAAGCATGTGGCTGCAAGCGGGCAGACAGCACAACCGGGTGATTTCGGTTTGCATTGAACTGCTCCGAATTCGATGAGTGCCTGATTATGGTATCCCGGATTTTTGCCGGGCATCAGCTCCGTTGCAATTTTCAAAAACATCTTCCTCCCTTTTGAACTGTCCGCATCTTCAAAAATACCAAAATACCGGGCAAGCAGCCTGTAAACATTCCCGTCCACAGCGGGATAGGGAAGATTGAATGCAATAGAAGCAATTGCAGCCGCAGTGTATATGCCGACTCCTTTTAACGAGCGAATCAATTCATATTTGTTTGGAAAAATTCCGTCAAAGTTGTGGTAAATGACCTGCGCTGTTTCGTACATGTTTCGTGCGCGGGAATAGTAACCCAATCCCTGCCATTGCTTCAATACATCATCTTCGCTTGCTTTTGCAAGATCAGCCAGCTGCGGAAATTTGCGGATAAATGCGTTATAATATGGAATTCCCTGTTCAACACGGGTTTGCTGAAGAATGATTTCCGACACCCAGATTTTGTATGGATCAGAAGTGTGGCGCCAGGGCAAATTGCGTTTATTAATATTGTACCATTTGTATATTGCTGGTATAAAAGCGTTCATAAATATGTAAACCCTTTAATAAGTTTGTGCAAACAAAAATAAATTTTTCGGAAAAGCTTTTGGGTTCTCAAAATATTTATATTTTTGCACTCCGAAATAAGTCGATTAATTTATTGATATTTAAATATTTTAAGACATGACAAAAGCAGATATTGTAAATGAAATTTCCAAAAACACAGGAATTGAAAAAGTAGCAGTACAAAAAACTGTTGAGGCTTTTATGGAAACCGTTAGAAATTCTTTAGAGAGTGGCGAAAATGTTTACTTGAGAGGATTTGGCAGTTTTGTGATTAAACAAAGGGCAGAGAAAACTGCAAGGAATATATCCAAAAACACAACGATTATTATCCCGGCACACAACATTCCGTCATTCAAACCGGCAAAAAGTTTTGTGTCAGCAGTTAAGAAAAATGTAAAATAATACAAAATGCCAAGCGGAAAGAAAAGGAAAAGACATAAAATGGCCACGCATAAGCGCAAAAAGAGATTGCGCAAGAACCGGCATAAGAAGAAGAAATAATTTACCGGTTATTTAGTGAATCAGATTAAACCTAAGACAATGATTGTCTTAGGTTTAATCTGTTATAATAGTGTATTTTAATTTATATAACAGTGTTAATTTATAGGTTGTGAGTAGTGATTTAATTATTGATGTCACTCCTTCCGAAATCGTTATTGCATTACAGGAAAACAAAAGACTTGTTGAATTAACCCGTGAAAAGAGCGGCGCTAAGTTTGCCGTAGGCGATATTTATCTTGGAAAGGTTAAAAAAATAATGCCCAGTCTGAATGCGGCATTTGTCGATGTAGGTTTCAGCAAAGATGCCTTTTTACACTACCTTGACATGGGTCCTCAGTTTTCTACTCTGAACAAGTTTTTGCGAATCGTTTCTTCACGAAAAACTAAGCTTACTTCCATTTCAAAAATTGACTCGGAACCCGATATTAACAAACACGGCAGGGTTACCGAGCTTTTGAAGGTGGGACAAAAAATCCTTGTGCAGGTTGCCAAGGAACCCATTTCCACAAAGGGACCCCGTCTCACATCAGAAATATCAATTGCAGGAAGACACTTAGTTTTGATGCCCTTCAGCGATAAGGTATCCGTTTCGCAGAAAATCAAATCAAATGAAGAAAAAAGCAGATTAAAAAAGCTCGTTCAGAGTATAAGACCCAGAAAATATGGTGTAATTGTACGCACGGCAGCCGAAGGGAAAAAGGTTGCCGAGCTGAATCAGGAGCTTCAAAGCTTGGTTGAGAAGTGGGAAACCTCTTTCCATAAACTCAAGCGCGCCCAGGCGCCTTCGCTTGTGATTGGTGAAATTGACCGCACAACGGCGCTGCTCCGGGACATCTACAGCCCCGACTTCAACAGTATTATTGTTAATGATCAGTCGATTTGCAACGAAATTACCGGCTACATTTCCAGTATTCAGCCCGACAAAAAGAAGATTGTCAAATTCTACAGAGGGCGACGCCCGATTTTCGAACATTATGGTATTGAAAAGCAAATTAAAGCTTCATTCGGAAAGACAGTCTCTTTTAAAAACGGCGCCTATCTGATCGTTGAACATACTGAGGCATTCCACGTAATTGACGTTAACAGCGGAAACAGAGTGAAAACAGCCGGCGGACAGGAAGCAAGTGCACTGGACGTGAACCTTGCGGCTTGTGATGAAATTGCCCGCCAACTAAGGCTCAGGGATATGGGTGGCATAATTGTCATCGATTTTATTGATATGCATGTGAACGCCAATCGCCAGAAAGTGTATGAACACATGAAGGAGATTATGGCAACAGACCGTACCAAACACAATATTTTGCCCCTGAGCAAATTTTGTCTGATGCAGATTACCAGACAAAGGGTCAGACCCGAAGAAATTATTGAAACGGCTGAGAAATGCCCGACATGCAACGGCACCGGCAAGATTATGCCGGCAATTTTATTTGCCGATGAACTGGACAGCAAAATCGGTTATGTATTAAAGGATCTGAATAAGAAAAAACTTTCCATTGCGGTACATCCCTTTATTGCGGCATACCTTACCAAAGGAATTTTAAGTTACCGGATACGCTGGTTTTTGAAATTTTTTAAATGGGTGAAAATCGAATCAAACAACTCGTTCACCTTTTTAGAATACCATTTCTTTGATGAAAACATGGAAGAGATAATCCTTTAAAGGGGAAGCCGGTTGTAAAACAGCCGGCTTTTTCATTGATACACAGCTTTCTGAAAACAGAGAGAAAACATTAGAAAAAATAATTTGTTATCATTTAAATACATTTTTAATGTGTAATTCAATCAAAAAGATCATGAGGAAACTAACATTTATATTCTTTGTACTTTTATTGACATTCCCGACATTTGCTCAAATTATTGAGCCAATTAAATGGTCATTCGACTCAAGGCAAGATGGACGGGATGTTGAACTTGTGTTTAATGCTGCCATTGATGAAGGGTGGCATTTGTATGATACCTTTTTGCCTGAAGGAGGCCCAATTGCCACGCAGATAGTTTTTGCCGATTCCACGCTGTTTGAAATCGTAGGCGAACTGGAGCGGGAGCCGCAACCGGTGGAAAAATATGACAACATTTTCATGCTCAATCTCAGATTTTTCAGCGACAAGGCAACATTGACCCAAAAAATCAGGCTCAACTCAGCCGATCCCGTTGAAATCAGTGGCTATGTGCTCTTTATGGGGTGTGATGACGAAATGTGCCTGCCACCCAACGAAGCGGAATTTTCCTTTCAGTTTAATCAGGATAACGCAGTAGCGGGAAAAGAGACTATAACATCCACAGATGCGCAGCAGAGCTCCTCTTCCGGGCAAACGCTCTGGCTTTTCATCTTAATTTCTGCAATTGCAGGATTTGCCGCAATTCTGACACCTTGCGTCTTCCCGATGATTCCCATGACTGTTTCCTTTTTCATGCAAGGCAGTGAAAATCGTTCAAAAGCAATACGCAGCGGTCTTTTCTTCGGATTCTCCATCGTGCTGATTTTCTCCCTGTTAGGGGCGCTGTTCACATTCGGGCTGTTTGGTCCCAATGTGGGAAATATCCTGAGTACGCACTGGATTCCCAATCTGCTGTTTTTCCTGCTGTTTTTGATTTTTGCCATCTCCTTTTTTGGAGCATTTGAGATTTTGCTGCCCAACAGCCTGGCGAATAAAGCTGATTCTCAGGCAGAGAAAGGCGGATTGGTTGGCGCTTTTTTCATGGCGCTCACCACTGTAATAGTATCCTTTTCCTGCACGGGTCCCTTTATTGGTGCGCTGATTATTGAAGCGGTGCAAAGCGGCGGAATCCGCCCACTTTTAGGGATGTTTTTCTTCGGACTTGCATTTGCGCTGCCGTTTACATTGCTCGCAATCTTCCCCTCGGCGCTGAGCAAACTGCCCAAATCTGGCGGATGGCTCAACTCCGTCAAAGTGGTTTTTGCATTTATTCTGCTCGCTTTTGGTTTGAAATTCCTGAGCAATATCGATCAGGTTTACGGGCTGAACTTCATCAGCAGAGATATATATCTTGCCATCTGGATTGTGCTTTTCTCTCTGTTAGGAGCCTATTTCTTAGGAAAAATTAAATTTTCACACGACAGTGATATTCCGTATGTCAGCGTTGGCAGATTGTTTCTCGCCATCGCCACATTTACTTTTGTGCTCTATCTTTTCACCGGACTGTTTGGTGCACCACTCAGCTCCATCAGCTCGCTGCTTCCCCCGCAAAGTGCCGGGCAGCATTACTTTCAGGGCAGCACTGCTTCCGGGCAAGCTGTCCCCGACAATTTGTGCGGACCGGCAAAATATGCTGACAAACTCCACCTGCCGCAAGGGCTGAACGGCTATTTCGATTATGAGCAGGGAATGGCTTGTGCGAAAGAACAGGGGAAACCGGTTTTTTTGGTTTTCAAGGGACACGCCTGTGCAAACTGCAAAAAAATGGAGAACAGCGTCTGGGCAGACCCGCAGGCGCTAAAAATGCTTTCGCAGGATTATGTCATTATTGCACTATACACAGACGACAGAACAAGACTGCCTGATCAAGAGCAGATTACATCTGTCGTTGACGGAAAGCTGAAGGACACTATGGGCAAAAAAAATCTTGATTTTCAGATTGAAAGATATGCTACCAACAGTATCCCCTATCATGTAATCATTGAGCCGGACGGAAGTGAACATACGCTGAGCGTAACCTTTGATGCCGGTGAATTTGTGAGTTTTCTGGAAAAGGGTTTATAGCGCCCGATACCTGACACTTTATATGTTTAAAATTTGTTGAATAAATCCATCTTATTGTTTTTTAACATATTAAAGCAAGCCATTGTGCTATTTATTGAATATTTTTAAATAGAATTTTAAAGGAGACGTTGAAATGGAATTATCTAATTTACTTTTTTGGAATGTTGACACCCAGATAGATTTCGTATATCCTCGCGGAAAATTATATGTACAGGATGCGGAAAAACTGCGTCCTAAATGGAAAGAACTGACACAATTGGCTAAAAAGAAAAAAATCAGAGTGGTTAACACAGCCGACCACCATTACTCCAATTCACCGGAGCTTGACTCCTCGCCGGACTTCATAAATACTTTTCCGGAGCATTGCATGGCAGGAACGCGCGGCGCCGATTTCATCCGCGAAACAGAACCTGACGAGCCCATGATCTTCGATTGGGAGAAGGAGTATCTGCTTACGCCGGAGCTTTTTGAAAGTGACGAACATCAGAATTTTGTGATCCGAAAAGATGCTTTTGATGTGTTTGAAGGGAATCCTTTGACCGAAACAATTTTGAAATATCTGAATCCCGAAACGGTGGTTGTTTACGGCGTAACCACAAATGTGTGCGTTGATGCGGCTGTTCGCGGATTAGTCAAAAGGGGCAAAGAAGTTTATGTGGTTAAAGACGCTATTAAAGAGCTGCCAAAAATTCCTATGCCGTTTGATTACTGGGAGAAAAGGGGAGTAAAAATGATCACTTTGGCTCAACTCAAAAAGATAATTGGTTAGCAATCATCCGGGTGCCGCTTATTTTCCAAGTCTCTCCAAAAACTGCTGTTCAAGCAGCTCACTGCTCTTGATACTGTTGCGCAGCCACTGCAATTTTATTGTTTCTTTTTCGCTTTCAGTCAGCTTCCAGTCAACAGATGAATCTTTTTTCATTTTCTCTGTCAGCTGATATAAAATAATTGCCGCCGAAACCGACAGATTAAAACTTTCGGTAAACCCAACCATGGGAATTTTCAAAAATTCATCGGCTTCATTTTCGATTATTTCGGAAATTCCCGGCATTTCTGAGCCAAAAACAAGTGCAACTTTCCCTTTTGAAAGGTCAAAATCGGGCAAAAGCCGGTCATTGGTATGTGGTGAAGTGGCAACAATCCGGTAGCCTTGCTGCTTTAGCTGCCTGATGGTCTGAAGGCTGTTATTCTCCTCTGTGTTGTGATTTTGAACTGTAAGCCATTTAGATGCTCCCATCGCAACCTCCTTGTCAACAGTAAATTCATGCTGATTCTCAACAACATGTACATACTGAATACCGAAGCAGTCGCAGGTGCGAAGCACAGCGCTTGCGTTTTGCGGCTGATAAATATCTTCCAGAACAACCCTTATGTAGCCGGTTCTTTGATTTATGATTTTATTGAATAGTTCAACTCTTTGCGGGGTAGCAAATCCTGAGAGATAATCTATTAGCTGTTTTTGCATTTGAAATATATTTGTTTCGCAAAAATAGAAAAGGGAGGTCAAATGCGCCTCCCTTTTCCACAATTAACTAACTTTTTCTTGTTAAGAGACTGCATCAGCAAGATCAGCTCCTGCTTTAAATTTAACCACTTTCTTAGCCGGAATTTGAATTTCTTTTCCTGTTTGTGGGTTTCTTCCTGTGCGTGCTCCGCGTTCACTTACTGAAAAAGTGCCAAAACCAATAAGGGCAACTCTGTCGCCACTCTTCAAGGCATCTGTAGTTGCACTGATAAAAGCATCTAATGCTTTTTTTGCATCTACTTTAGTGAGGCCGGTACCTGCGGCCATTGCATCAACTAATTGTGCTTTATTCATAAGTTGAAAAATTAAAAAATTAAAAAATTAAAAAACAAACAATTGATAATAAGTTATTTATGTTACAATCATTTTTTACAGTGCATAACAATCATAAGTAAAAAAATACTCAAAAGTCAATAGAATCAACAGTTTCAGAGAACTTTTACAAAAGTTTCAGCTAAATTCAGAAAATAGTTTCAATAAAACAACCTAAAACGGCTTTTTTTTAGAATTTCAACACTTTTTTGCACGGAAGGTTTTCCAACATCAAAAAAAGTTCTACTTTTGCCGCTGACCGGAGAGATGGCAGAGTGGTCGATTGCGGCGGTCTTGAAAACCGTTGAGCTGCGAGGCTCCGGGGGTTCGAATCCCTCTCTCTCCGCAAAAAGAAAAGCCGTTCAAATTTCAATTTGAACGGCTTTTTTTGTGATTGCAGCTTTTTTGAAACCGGGGAGGAAAAAGTACTATTTCAATAAGGGCACACCATAAAAATCAGGATTCTTATCCTCTGATTACTTATACAGATTGCGGGATACTCACCCCAGACAAGAGATAATCTCTTATTTCACCATCGGCAACGCTTTATTAAACACCCTCTCCGTTACAAATGCTCTGAAG
>CAYNOQ010000016.1:0-40222 GCA_964398855.1 uncultured Mariniphaga sp.
CAACTATGTGCAGGCGCCGGGGTTTACGCAGAGTTTTAACCGGTACTCGTATTGTCTGAACAATCCGCTGGTTTATACCGACCCGGACGGGGAAAATCCATTGGCATTCATAATAGGTGCTATTGTTGGTGCGTATTTAGGCGGTTCTGCAACAAATGACTGGCAATGGAATCCGGGGAAATGGGATTATAAAGACCCTGCAACCTATTTTGGTATTGTTGGCGGAGGATTAGCAGGAGGTTTGGGAGCCCAGTGGATGTTTGGCCCGGGAGGGGTATTGGCCGGGGGTACGCCATTAAATGTTTCATTGAGCGCTACTTTCGATAAAATAGGAACCGCATTTGCCAATATCAGCATTGGAGGTGGCAGTGGTGTTACGCTGGAAACACTGGGCTATGCAACAGCTGCAGGAGGGGGTTTATATACAACAGGTAGTATTATCAAAAACTTTTTCAAAAATAATTTCATAATTGAATCTGAATTTAGAATTGATTACGGAACTCAATTTCAGGTGGAAGGGAGAGCTTTGGGAAGTAAAATTGGCCTTTCTGGAGAAAAGGAAACAGTACCTTTAGCGCAACTTAATTTTGGTTATAATGAAGGATTTTATGGATATGGGTATTCATTTGACAACCCTTCTTATGGATACAGTGGAATCATAGACCCATATAGGACATCCCTTTCGGGAGGTATCGGATTTGTTGGAGGATCAGTTTCTTATAATTCGCATAGGAATTTATTTGAAGTTGGGGTAAAAAAATCTGAAGAAATAAACGCCCTTCTATTTAATATATCAAAACATTATAGGAGCAATGGAGACATTTTAGAAACACAATATTATATTGGTGCTGGGTTTGATTTATCTTTATTTTTAGGAATCTCTTATGATTTTAAAATTGGTTTCAAACGTAACAATTATTAATTATGGTTTATTTATTTAGAAGGTTTGTAGCCTATTATATTGACGGTTTTTTTGTACTTCTCGCCGCCTTAATTGGATATATTGTTTACCTGAGCATTTTAGGTGTCCCTTTGGCTGTGATGGAAAATCCTTCAATATGGGTATTGTTTAAGTCGCAATTAATTGCGACAATAGTTTATTTTATAATATTTGAGTTTCTTTTTAATCGAACAATTGGAAAAATGATAATGAAGTTCCGAATTAATGGATTAAGAACCTCAAAAGGTATGGAGAAATTTATCCAAGTGTTGGGTAGAACTTTAATGCGATTAATACCTTTGGATCCATTTTCCATTTTTTTCAATGAAGAACGGATAATGTGGCATGACAGAGTATCAAAAACTAAAGTAGTTGATACGCGGAGCCGTTAAAAATCCCCCCGCTGGCGCGGTTTTGCAAACCGTGCCTTGCTTTGCAAAAATAAAAGGTTTGTTGATTATCAACGATAATGCTAAAGATTTAATCTGCCCTTTCAGGGCGCATTTTGTTTTACGTTAATCTGAATGTCCATGTTATACCTTACTTTCTGATTTTTCGGGCTGAAAGCCCGGCTTATTTCAGCCCCCGCTGGCGCGGTTTTGTAAAACCTGTGCCACCTCGGCGGTATTTGTGCCAGCAGAGGTTATTGGGAGTAATCGCAGTAAAATAAAGTTTATGCGGGAAATATTTTGCAAATACATGGTTGCTGAAAAAGGAATAAAGTTATATTCCGGTCTGTTGACCGGGCATAAAGCAAAGCTTTACGCCAGCGGGGGGGCAAATATTAAAACTGTTGCCAGTCTTTTGGGACATAGCGGATTAAAATATACCGAAAAATATACTCGTGCTGTGGATGAATTAAAACAAAAAGCGATTAACAGTTTGCCGGAGCTGAAAATGTAAACCGGAAAGTGTTTAAAGTTTTTTTATGTTTTGAAATATTTTACCGGTCAAGTGACACGGCATCGCTTCTTTTGTTATGAACAATTCCTGTAATGATGATTTGTTTTTTACGCTCATCGATATAGAAATGAATGTTATAGGGAAATACTTTAGTATGGGCAATACGGACATTTTTATACCTTATTGCATAGGCGGAAGGCATTCTAAAGATATTGGCGATTGCCTCTTTCACTGCCAAAACAAAGCGCTCATCCAAGCCTTCCTGCTCTCGGGTATACCATTGTTTCGCAGACAATAAATCATTCTTAACTTCGTCAAGATAGAAAGCTGCGTATTTCTCCATCCCCCCTTCTTATTAAAAAAGCTGATCCAGCGGATGCAGGCGCTCGGGATGCTTATTGGCTGTTTCCAGACGCGCGTCAATAAAATCCTTTTCCCATTGGGGGAGATCGCCGGTGATCTCTTCAACGTCCGGATAGTTTCGCTTTACTTGTTCCCAGTCATTTATAGGAATAAAAACGCCCATGGACACTCCGTCTTTGTCTTTTAATATCTGTGCTTGTATCATAATCTCAATAAACTTAGTCATTTTGCATCATTCAAACAAGTTCGATTTCTACTCCCACTTAACGAAATAGTTCTTTAATTACAACAGCAAATATACAAAATAGTTTTTAAACGTGTAACCCAACCCTGATAAATCGGGGCAAGTTATTATAAGACTATTACTTTGTTAATATGCTAATTAGCTAATTTACGGTTTCTATTAACTATCTGTTTTTTCAATATATGGAAAATGGAAAAATATCCGTTTCACTTTTCCTCCCCATCCGTCTAAGCAGGGCGTCTTTCAACTTATCTAAGAACGGAGTCGGCTGGGTGCGTATTTTCATGTCGCTGAACGCACGCGAGAGATTTTTATCCAGTTGGATATTGAATACGCTCTAAATATAATCGGAGAGTTGGGTGAGCGGGATATCACCGAAGGTACCATCACTATCCCCCGCTGGCGCGGTTTTGCAAACCGTGCCTTGCTTTGCAAAAATAAAAGGTTTGTTGATTATCAACGATAATGCTAAAGATTTAATCTGCCCTTTCAGGGCGCATTTTACTTTTTATTTCCTTATCCCAAGGCGTTGCCATTGGGCTGAATTAATCTGCCCTTTCAGGGCGCATTTTGTTTTACGTTAATCTGAATGTCCATGTTATACCTTACTTTCTGATTTTTCGGGCTGAAAGCCCGGCTTATTTCAGCCCCCGCTGGCGCGGTTTTGTAAAACCTGTGCCACCTCGGCGGTATTTGTGCCAGCAGAGGTTATTGGGAGTAATCGCAGTAAAATAAAGTTTATGCGGGAAATATTTTGCAAATACATGGTTGCTGAAAAAGGAATAAAGTTATATTCCGGTCTGTTGACCGGGCATAAAGCAAAGCTTTACGCCCGCGGAGATTTTCCAAACTTGTCTAATTCCTCTTTTTTTATCAAATATCATATTAAAACAACGTGCATCAGCCTAACTTGCGGATTACCAGTCCCGAGCGGAGTTTTGGCTCAAACCATGTCGTTTTTGGGGGCATGATATTTCCGCTGTCGGCAATGTTTATAAGCTGCTGCATGGAGACAGGAAACAGCGCAAATGCCGCTTTCATTTCTCCGGAATCAACTCTCTTTTTCAACTCACCAACTCCCCGGATTCCACCAACAAAATCGATTCGCTGCGAAGTACGCAGGTCGGTAATGCCCAACAACGGCTCCAGAATTTGCTCCGACAAAATGGTAACATCCAGAACACCAATCGGATCGTCATCGTTATAGGTGCCCGCTCTGGCTGTCAGCTTAAACCAGCTGCCCCCAAGATAGAGACCGAACTCGTGAAGCCTATCAGGTTTAAACAGCTGATTGTCAATTTTTTCAACAATAAAAGCTTTGCTTAATTCCGAAAGGAAATCTTCTTCCGGAAGTCCGTTCAAATCAGTTACCACACGGTTATAATCTATAATCTGCAACTGATTATCCGGGAAATGTACCGCCATAAAGTGATTATACTCCTCATTTCCCGTATGGTTTGGATTCTTTGCTTTTCTTTCCATGCCGATGCGTGCCGCGGCAGCAGTGCGGTGGTGCCCGTCGGCAACATAGGTGCAGGGCACTTTGGCTGCAAACAGCTCCTGAATTTTTTTATTGACCTCAGCGTTGTGAATTGTCCAGAAATGGTGCCCAAAACCATCTTCGGCGATAAAATCGTAGTCGGGTTCATTGGAATCAACCCACTTTTTCACGATTTCATCAATTTCAGGAACGGCTTTATAAGCAAAAAACACGGGTTCGATATTGGCATTCAGCCGGCGGGTGAGCGCCATCCGGTCTTCTTCCTTGTCGGGGCGGGTAAGTTCGTGTTTTTTAATCAGTCCCTTTTCATAATCGGCACACGAAGCGCCGCCCACAATTCCGTACTGGGTGTGTTCACCCATGGTTTGCGCATAGATGTAGTATTTTGGCTCATCATCCGGCACCAGCCACCCTTTTTCCTGAAAAGCATTGAAATTCTTCAGCGCCCTGTCGTAAACTTCTTCGGAATGAATATCTTCAACACCGGGAAGCTCGATTTCTGCACGGGTTATCCGCAACAGTGATTTCTCCTTCCCTTCTGCCATTTGTGCAGCTTCGCGGGAATTCATCACATCATAGGGAAGACAAGCCAACTCTCTCACAATCTCCTTTGGTGGCTTCAATCCCCTGAAAGGTCTAATGTCTGCCATAAAATTTATTTAAAAATGCAGGAGGGTTTCCTGCACTCCTTTTTATCTGTTTTTCTCAAAATCCTGCATGGTTTCTACTAACACTTTTACACTCTCAACCGGCATTGCGTTATAGATTGAAGCCCGGAAACCGCCTACGGAACGGTGTCCTTTCAGTCCGACCATTCCCTTGGAAATGGCAAAATCAAGGAACTCCTTTTCTAATTCGACATATTCGGGGCTCATCACAAAGGTTACGTTCATGCGTGAACGATCCTCGTGATCGGCAACTGTTGGAACAAAAAGTTTGTTTCTGTCTAACTCATTGTAAAGCAGGTTTGCTTTTTCAATATTTACCTTTTCAATCGCTTCCACTCCCCCGTTTTCTTTCAGCCAGCGCAATGTCTGGAGACTTGCAAAAACCGGAAGGGTTGACGGCGTATTAAACATAGAACCGGCATCAATATGCGTTTTGTAGTTCAGCATTGTCGGAATGGGGCGATTCACTTTCCCCAACGCATCATCTTTAACAATAACAAGAGTTGCGCCCGAAGGACCCAGGTTTTTCTGTGCTCCCGCATAAATCAGGTTGTATTTTGCCACATCAACCGGGCGGCTGAAAATATCGGACGACATATCTGCAACCAGCGGAACCGCCACATCAGGGTCTGACAGCATTTCAGTTCCAAAAATGGTATTATTGGTGGTAATGTGCAGATAATCTGCATCTGCCGGCACTTCATACTCTTTGGGTATATAATTGAAATTGGCATCCTTTGACGAGCCGGCTTCAACCACTTCACCAAAAAATTTAGCTTCTTTCATCGCTTTGCCTGCCCACGCTCCGGTGTTTAGGTATGCTGATTTTGTTCCCATCAGATTGTAGGGAACCATTAAAAACTGCAAACTGGCGCCGCCCTGAAGGAAAAGTACGGAGTATCCTTCGGGAACCTGAAGCAGCTCTTTAACTAATGACCGGGCTTCTTCCATAACAGCAACAAACTCTTTGCTACGATGCGAAACCTCCATCACCGAAAGGCCGGTTCCGGCAAAATTCAAAACAGCCTCTGCTGTCTCCTTTTTGGTGAACTCGGGCAGAATTGAAGGTCCTGCGTAAAAATTATGTTTCTTCATTCTTCAAAAATTTTTGGTGAATTTATAAATCTTTTAAATAAATGGCAGCTTAACAATGTGTGCAGGGATTATTTTATTTCTGATTTTAACAAAAACTTCCATTCCGACTGCGGAATGCTCTTTTATGAAGTATCCTAAACCTATTCCCCGGTTCAGCGCCGGCGAAATTGTTCCCGATGTAACTGTTCCGATTGTTTTACCCTGATTATCAACTAATTCATATCCCTGCCGCGGTATTCCCCTCTCATTTAGTATAAATCCGCGGAGATGCTTCATCACTCCCTGCTCTTTTTGCAGCATGAGAAATTCACGGTCTATAAAACGGCGGTTATCGCTGAATTTGACAATCCAGCCAAGTCCTGCCTCAAAAGGCGAAGTGGTGTCGTCAATATCATTTCCGTACAGGCTGTATCCCATTTCGAGCCGAAGGGTGTCGCGCGCACCTAAACCGGCGGGCTTGATACCAAACTCTTCTCCTGCCTGAAAAATGGCATTCCATAATTTTTCAGCCTCTTCGTTTTTACAATACAATTCAAAACCGCCGGCGCCGGTGTATCCGGTCGCCGAAATGATTATATCACCGATTCCTGCCATTTTTCCGGTTACAAAACGGTAGTTTTTTATCTCGTCTAAACGAACATCGGTGAGTTTTTGCAATGTTTTCTCTGCAAACGGTCCCTGAACAGCCAGTAAGCTGAACTGATCTGTTGCATTTTCAAGAACTGCATCAAACTCATTTTGAATATTGATCCATTCCCAGTCTTTGTGCGTGTTGGAAGCGTTTACCACTAACATATATTTCTCAGGATCAAAGCAGTAAATCAGCAAATCGTCCACAATTCCGCCCTGCCCGTTAGGGAAACAGGTATATTGCACCTGCCCCGGCTGCAAAACCGAAGGGTCATTTGAAGAGACTTTTTTCAGCAAATCTAATGCGCGGGCGCCTTTTACCCAAAACTCGCCCATGTGTGAAACATCGAAAACCCCGGCTGCATTGCGCACTTTCAGATGTTCATCTCTGATTCCGCTGTATTCAACCGGCATTTCATAGCCGGCAAACTCAACCATTTTTGCCCCAAGATCTCTGTGTGTCCGGTTTAAAGCTGTTTTTTTCATAATGCTGCAATTTAATACCGCAAAGTTAAGGATTCCATGCATTATCAAAAACAAATTTAATCATTGGAAGAAATAATAGTGCAAGCAATCGGGCTTATTTCAGAATCAAGCCGGGTTTTCTCAAAACTGTTTCTTTTGATAATTGTTAATTCTCTGGTGTGCAGTAGTTAAATCACTTTCCTGTTTCTCCCTAACTTTCAATTTTTGAAAACTCAGTTTTGGTATATCGTTAAATGAAAAATATGAAAGCAACAGAAAAGAAAATTGTGGAATGGTTTCTTAGAACCGCATTAAGTTTCGGGTTTTTTTCTGCCGTTGCAGACAGGTTCGGACTGTGGAGCAAAGAGATTTCCGTATGGGGAAACTGGGATAATTTTATTGCCTATACGCAAACACTAAATCCCTGGGTTCCTGATTCTATGATAAATATTGTCGGTGGAATTGCCACGCTGCTCGAAATCGTTTTTGCAATAGGTCTTCTTATCAATTTCAGGACTTCATTAATTGCAAAGGGAACGGGATTCCTGTTGCTCATTTTTGGGCTTGCCATGGCTTTTACGCTAAGCGTGAAAGCGCCATTTGATTATTCTGTGTTTGCCGGCGCAGCAGGCGCTTTTGCGTTGAGTCTGCTGACCAAAAAGTAGAATTTTTCCCGGTTCTGCTCAGATGCCGGTTGTTGCTTTAATCTCAAATGCCGGCAACTAACAGATAATTTCTTTACAATTTGGATAAGGCAATATTACGGTTACTCTCCTGCTAAGCTAAAATCCTTGCATTAACTGCTTTTGTCAGCTTCGGATTGTTAGAACAAAATTTATTTTATACATTGTGAGCCTGAAATTTCTGTACGCTAAAAATGAGCTTAAAGATGGAAAATCAACTTAAATATGTAAACCTGCAATATGTTAATGAAATCTCAGAAGGAGATTTATCTTTTAAAAAACATTTGATTGAAATTTTTTTAAAGCAAATACCGGAATTTATCTCAAATCTCAACAAATTCTTTACAAATCAGGAAAATGAAAATCTTGCCAGGGAAGCGCACACAATGAAATCGTCCGTTTTAGTATTTATGATGGAAGATACCGGGAAAAAGCTCAATGAGATTCAGCTTCTTTCAAAAACCAGGAGATTAAAAAGAGTACCTTTTCTGATTGAAGATGTTGTGGAAAATCTTGAGAATGCTGCCCGCGAACTCACTGAGTACCTAAGCAATATCCAAAAGACAAACAGTTCCGAAACTTAGTTCTCTTCGTGCAGACCACACTCCTTCCCGGTGTTGCGTTCCCACCACCAGCGTCCGGCACGAAAATCTTCACCCGGCTTGATGGCACGCGTGCAAGGTTCACAGCCGATACTGACAAACCCTCTGTCGTGCAGCACATTATATGGAACGTTATTCTCTTTCACATACTTTTTGACATCATCAAGACTCCAATCAAGAAGCGGGTTATATTTTAAAATATGGTTGCCTTCGTCCCATTCAAAGTCATGCAGATGGCTGCGCACCTCCGATTGCTGTGCACGCAATCCGGTAATCCATATTTCATGTCCTTTCAAAGCACGCTTCAGTGGAATAACCTTGCGGATATAGCAGCACTCCTTGCGGTTTTCCACCGATTCATAAAAACTGTAGGGACCTTTTTCGGTCATCAGCTTTTCAACTTCTGCCGTTGGCGGAAAATAGACTTTTATGTTTTTCCCGTATTTTTCGCGGGTACTGCGAAAAACTTTATAGGTCTCTTCAAACATCCGGGCAGTGTCGATGGTAATCACCTCCACCGGCAGATCATTTTTGAAAATCATGTCGGTTATCACCTGATCTTCATATCCGAAACTGGTGGTAAACACAACCTTGTTCGGATAATTGGCAACCAGAAATTCAATTTTTTCAGGAATCGATTTTCCTTTCAATTCGTTATGTAACTGCTCTGCTCTGATTTGTCCTTCCATTTCTAAAAAATTTTAATTTTTCAATCGCTGAAAAACAAGCTGTTTTTCATTCAACATAAAGAACCAGCCCTTTCAGGTACTCTCCTTCAGGATGATAAATATCCACGGGATGGTCGGCGGGCTGGGTGAGCTGGTGCATAATACGCACCGTTCGCCCGGCGGTGGCGGCTGCGGAAAATACCGACTCCCGGAACATCTCCTTTGAAACCACCTGCGAGCAGGAAAAAGTAAACAAAATCCCACCGCTTCTGATTTGTCTGAAAGCGCTTCCGTTGATGCGCCGGTAGCCCTGCAAAGCCTGGTGAAGCGTTTTGCGGTGCTTGGCAAATGCCGGCGGGTCAAGAATGATTAAATCGTATTTCTCCTCAATATCTTTCAATAGCTCAAACGCATCGCCGGTAATTGTCTTATGCCGCTTATCTTCCGGAAAATTTATTTTCACATTTTCAGCAGCCAGCTCAATTGCTTTGGCAGAGGCATCGGCAGAGTGAACAAGCCGCGCACCGCCGCGCAGGGCATAAACCGAAAATCCGCCGGTATAGCAAAACATATTCAGCACATCGCGATTTTGCGCATAGCGCTCAACCAGCAACCGGCTTTCCCGCTGATCGATAAAAAACCCGGTCTTCTGCCCGGTTTCCCAGTCCACTTTAAATTTCAGCTCATTTTCAATGACTTCATTACTTACCGGATTTCCAAAGAGCAGCTCATCTTTTGCCTGAATATTTGCTTTAAAAGGGAGTGTTTTTTCGCTTTTGTCATAAACTGCTTCTAAAGTATCGCCCAAAACTTCCTGCATCGCTTTCACCAGATCGGCATGTATCTGGTGCATTCCCACGGAGTGCATCTGCATCACGGCTGTGCCGTTGTAGAAATCCACAATCAGTCCGGGAAGTCCGTCTCCCTCAGCATGAATAAGCCTGAAAACATTGGTTCCGGCAGTTTGCCCAAATCCTAACGAGCTCCTGTAGTCCCACGCTTTCTGAATTTTCTCCTTCCAGAAATTGTAGTCGGGCTCAACTTCGGTAAACGAAATAATCCGCACCGCAATGGAGCCGATCTGATAGTGCCCGACTCCTAAAAATTCCTCTTTATTGGAATAGACGGCAACTAAATCGCCTTCGGCAACCTGACCGTATATTTTTTTGATGGCGCCGGAAAAAACCCAGGGGTGAAACCGTTTCAGCGACTGATCTTTCCCCGATTTCAGAACAACTTTAATCTGTTTTTCACTCATTTTCTTAATAATCAGGGAGATTTTGGTAAATCTGAAGGGCAGCCCACGCGTCAGTGGCTGCATATTTTTTCTGTGCATCCGACAGAACATCGGCTTCCCAGTTGGAAAGCTGCTGCGATTTTGAGATACGAAACCCCATCACAATGGCAGTCATTTTTTTCAGGCTGAAATCGTGAATTCCCAGGTCTTTGGCATAATCCTGCAACTCCACAAAACCGTGGGGAGCAAAATCCGCATATTCCTGAAGTCCTTTCAAATCATCACGAATGGCAACACCCGGCTTAATAATTCCGGGGGCGGCTAAAACTTTCTGCAAAGATTTGGGCAATCCGATTTTATTTATACGGATTAAAAATGCCTCATTCAATGTTGAAAGCTGAAGCAATGCCACTTTATTCACCACCCCTTTTTTAAAGGAAGGTCTGGTTTCGGTGTCGAATCCGATGACCTGCTGCATCGATAAAAATTCAGCCACGTCATCCACATCTTTCATTCTGTCAATCACATAAATATCTCCTCTGAACCATTTCAGAGGAAGTTTTATCAACTCTTTGTCTGTTATACTCTCTTTAAACATCATTTTCATCTTCATCGGAAAAAGTTCCCCAAAATTGATCAAGCCATTTAGGATTTCCCTCTCCTGGTTTTACTTCATCGCCTCCCTCTCCTGCCACCGGAAACTCTGTTCTGTCGATAATGAGCCTGTGAACCGGACGCATCACATTCACCAGACGTTGCCCCCAAAACTCCTCAAAATGAAGCGAACAGACATACAGCGCATCGTTCATTATCTCTTCGATACCTAAACTGTATGCGGTCACAAAATCTTTCAAATCCTGATAAATATCTAACAAACTTTCAGAGATTCCTGCCGTCACCATCTCTTCGCCAAACTGAATATCGGGATCAAAAACTTCGTAATAGCTGTCGTGTTCTCCCAACAAAGCCAGCCAGCGCTGGTGCAACACATTGTAGTCAAGTTCAGTTACATACTTTTCCAGTTCCTCCTCCAGATACCTTTCCGTTTCGGGCAGCATAACGGTTTTTAAATAGAGCAAAGGCAGCATTTTCTGGAGTGTTTTTAAGTTTTGCTCTGCCGAAAAGCGGCTGACATTTTCGATAAATCCGCAAAACTCGTTGGCAACCGTTACAAACTCCACCACATTTTTGCTATACACAACCGAATGTAAATTCCCGTCGTTCATAAACTCATAAAATCAAAATTGAGTGTAAAAGTAATAAAGATTTTTGGAGTAGCTGCCAGCGTCCCGCTCGGAAACGTCAATCTTTCCACTCCAGTTTCTGGTCAACACGCAGCAGAATATTCCTGTTGTCTAACTGCCATTTCAGCACTTCCATTGCCTTTTCGCGGTCGCCTTTCAGGTTGAGCAACACATTTTCATAGGTTCGCGGAGTTTCCAGAAGTTTTTTCACATCATCACTGATGGCATTAAATTCAAAGGCGCTCAGCCCGATTTTCCGCATTGCGCGGCAAACATCGCAAATACCGCATTCAGGCGAATCGGTTTCGCCAAAATAGTTCAGAAGCAGCTGACTGCGGCAGGTTACTTTTTCTGTGGCATAGTGAATCACAGCCTCCACCCGCTCCCGAAAATCTTTTTTTCTGAAGTCGTAGTTTTCCTTAGAAATTTTCAGGCGATTTATGCCAATCCGCTCCTTGCTGAAATAGATAAACGGATCCTGACTTCTTGGCACATAATCGATGATTTTTGATTTGCGAAGATGTTTCAAAAAATCATAAACCCTCTCTATATCTATGCCTGCGCGCTTTGCAAGCAGCTCTTCGCTGATATAGACATATCCGTTGAAAAGCCCCGTATAGGAACGAAGAATCAGCTTGATAAACAGATCGAAAGTTGCGTTTGCCACCTGAAATTTATAAAGCTCATCGCGCGAAACCATAAAATAGATACGCGAAGGGGTGTCCGCTTCCTCAGTAAACTCCAGATAACCTTCCAATTGCAGAATTTTCAGGCTATTATAAACCATAGCCTGCTGAAATTTGAATGCCTGCGAAAAATCCTGAAGGCTGAAACCGTAGGACTGCCCTTTGCCGAAACCTTCGGCAATTTCAAGGTAATTGCACAACGCCTGATAAATCCGTTTAATTTTGTCAATTTCAGGAAAAGCGACCGAAACGTGCTTTTTCAGCTTAGTTTTATCTGGATTGCTAAACAGCAGTACAGCCGCAGCTTTCAGTCTGTCGCGCCCTGCCCTGCCCGCTTCCTGAAAGTAGGCTTCAAGCGAATCGGGCGGATCAAAATGGACAACAAACCGGACGTTGGACTTGTCTATGCCCATTCCAAAAGCGTTGGTTGCCACAATAATCCTGGTTTTCCCGGAAAGCCATTCATCCTGCTTCTGATGGCGAACAATCGTGCTTAGTCCGGCATGGTAAAAATCAGCTGAAATTCCATTCCTTCGCAGTTCTGCCGCTATTTCACGGGTTCCTTTTCTGCTCCGCGAATAGACAATCCCGGAACCTTTGGTCTTTTTCAGTGTCTCTAACAGATAGCCCGCTTTGTCTTCGCGAAAACGCACCAAATAGCTCAGATTTTCCCGTTGAAAAGACATTTTCAACACATTGGGCTTTCCAAATCCTAATTTCTCCTGAATATCTTCCGTAACTTTTGGCGTTGCAGTGGCAGTCAATGCCAGAAATTTCACTCCGGGCAGCAGTTCGCGCAAGCTGATAATATTCATATAGCTTGGGCGGAAATCATAACCCCACTGCGAAATACAGTGCGCTTCATCCACGGCAATCAGATTCACATTCATTTTTTGAAGCCGCTCCCGAAAATATTCCACATTGAGCCGTTCGGGAGAGATGTAGAGAAACTTGTAGTCGCCCCAAACGGCATTATCCATTGTTATTTTAATCTCCATCTGCGACATGCCGCTGTGGATTTTCAATGCCCGGATTCCTTTGCTGTGCAGACTTTCCACCTGGTCTTTCATCAGCGCTATGAGCGGCGTAATTACAATGCAAATCCCTTCCTGCGAAAGGGAATAGACCTGAAAAGTCACCGATTTTCCGCCGCCGGTGGGCATCAGCCCCAAAGTGTCTTTGCCGGAAGCAACGGATTCGATAATCTCCAACTGCAGCGGACGAAATTCGTCAAATCCCCAGTATTGCAACAGTATTTGCCTGTAATCCTTCATTTGCAAACATAAAAATAAGGATTTTTTTGACAGCTGCATCTTTCTTGCCTTCTGCGGCGGAAATAAAGAGTTTTATAACCTGCCTGATGAAGAATCAGGCTCAGTGAAATAATCCCGAAAATAAAGTTTAAGCGTTCATATTATTGCCGGCGCCTTTTTTCAGAAGTATTTCATACATTTTGGAATAAACCGGTGTTTTGATGTTATGCTTTTTTCCTTCATTTACCACATATCCGGTTAGCGTTTCCAACTCGGTTACAGGCTTTCTGTTTTTGTAGTCCGAATGCATTGAAGTGGTGGTTTCAAATTTCAGCGCCTGCATGGTTGCCATCGTTTTTTCAATAATATTTTCGGGAAGGCTTACCCGTTTTGCTAATGCCAGCTGTCTGACTTCTCCGACAAGATTTTTCAAATCCCGGAAATTTTGCTCATCTGCAACAATTTCGCCTGCAACTTTATCACAGGCTGAAGTGAGCGTTGCAAGAGATGACAGAAAAATATATTTCATCCAGATATCTGTTGAAATATTTTCTGACAACCGGGAGTCAATACTTGCTTCTTTAAACAGAGAATCAAAAACTTGCAGTTTTTCATCCACGTAATTATCCAACCCAAAATAGAGTTTATCAACATTCCCGCTGTTTTCCACAACCCCGGGCTTTTTGATGCGTGAAACGATATAAACACAGCCGTCAGTCACTAAATTATCAGGATAAATCTTCTTTATTTTTTCACGGATATCCACTCCGTTTAAAAGCGGAACAATAACCGTTTCCCGGTTAACAGCCGGCTGCAACTGCAAAAGTGCAGACTCTAAATCATAGCTTTTGGTGCTGATAATTGCATAGTCAACAACGCCGATTTCTGCCGGATTATCCGTTGCTGTTTTTGGGCGGCACACAAATTCATCATTCCCTTTGATCACTCTCAGTCCACTTTCCTGAATGGCTTTCAGGTGCGCGCCACGCGCCAAAAAACTGACTTCCACACGCTCGTCCCCCTGAAACTGTTTAGCAAGCAAACCGCCAAAGTAGCCCCCCACTCCGCCGATTCCTGCCACTATAATTTTTATTTTTTTCATCTCGCCAAATTTGAATCAAAACTGATTTTCAAACCGTAAATATACAATTTTGAAGGAGAAATCGGGAAACCTTATTTACTGTGCATAATCTTAGTAACAAGAAATACTAACCGTCATGCTAAAACCTTATTGTCTAAAATCAAAACCCCTCTTTCACGATTGAAGATTCGGCAACCCCTAATGATGCCAGTTGTTTTTCCACAACATCCATCATGGGGTCGGGACCGCACAGGTAGTAATATTTGAGATTGTCATCCATATATTTTTTCAGAAAATCGGCAGTAATGAGTCCGTGTGCATACCCCTGCCGCTCTTCAGCCGAAAGGATATTGATGAAATTTCCGCCGAGAAGTTTGCTAAATTTTTCTTCCAAAATAATATCCTCCTTGGCTTTGTTGGCAAAAATCAGCTTGCTGTTTCCGATTTCATGCCTCTTTTCCAGATTTTTAAAAATGGCAATGAAAGGGGTAACTCCGGCGCCACCGGCAATAAAAATCCCTTCTCCTTTATAGTGAATATCGCCAAACGGTTTGTGAAGAATCAACTCATCGCCTTTCCCAAGCGAAAGCAGCTGGTTGGTAACCCCATGGCGGGCAGGATAGGTTTTAATGGTGAATTCAAGATGATCGTCTTCCGGTAACGAAGTGAAAGTGAATGGTCTGAGTTCATCTTTCCATTCCGGATTATTGATGGAAATATCAACTGCCTGTCCCGGAACGTAGGTTATTCCTGCCGGTTTTTCCAAAACAAGTCTTAAAACATCATGGGTCAGATGTTCACTGGAAATTATTTTAACTATCTGTGTCATAATAAGTTATTTTATTTATTAAAAAATGGTTTCTGAGAAATCTGTTCAATGCAGAATTTAACGGGTGAAAATTACCGGCAAAAAAGAGAAAGTAAAAAGCACCGATAGAGTAACAATTCAAAATCCATTAAGGTTGAACCTTATAAAAGAGGAATTCGCCCGGCAATATTTTATAATACCCAAAAATTCAATTAATTTGTCGTTTGCAATCAAAAAGAATGAAAATGAAAACAGATCTGAATGATTTTTACTGGATTAATCAGCCCGAAAAATTCAGCATTGAAAATGGTGTGCTGACTATAGTAACCGAGCCGGAAACCGATTTGTGGCAGCGTACTCATTACGGTTTTATGAAAGCGGATGCACCGGGGCTTCTGACAAAAATTACGGGCGATTTTACATTCAGCGTAAAAACCACATTCAGCGCCAACGGGAAATATGACCAATGCGGTGTTTTGCTTTTTACGGATGAAGAAAACTGGCTAAAAGTTTCCGTAGAGCATGAAAATGAGCAGTTTGCCAGATTGGGTTCGGTTTCAACAAATCTGGGCTATTCCGACTGGGCAACCATGGACATTCCCTTTCCGGTGAATCAAATGAGCTACCGGCTAAGCCTCAGAGGGCAGGATGTTTTCGTTGAATATTCCGAAAATGACGGGGACTTTAGGCAAATGCGGATTTTACACCTTCACCGGGAGCTGAAAAATTCGGGAATTGGTGTTTATGCGTGTAGTCCGCTCAACTCATCATTTGAGGCAATGTTTTCAGATTTCAGAATGGGTCCATGCATCTGGACAAAAGACTGAGGGCATTCCACCATTTACAGGCTATCGTCATTCAGGTATTCCAGCTTGTAGTCGCCAATATTTTTCTTGCTTAAATCAATGGCTTTTCGCTGTTTGATGAAATTGAAAATGCCATAAAAGGCAATGACAATGGCAAAACCGAAAAAGAAAACACTGACGGCGGAATGTTGCATATTGAAAAACTGCTCAATACTCAATCCCGCCACAAAAAAGTAGAGCGCCGTTCGCAAATAGGAAAGCAAAGTAGTCTGATTTGCCAGATGAGTTCGCTGAATGGCAAGCTTTTCTCTTAATATCAAATCCTTATTCATTCTCTTTTCTGTTTTCACCAACAAACCACAAAGTTATAATATCCTGTGGGTTTTTATAGGGGAAACGGATTTCCCCAACGGGAAAATTAGGATTGAAGTCAGGAACAACCGGCGGTTATTCCCTTCTTTTCTAAGAATTTCCTAATTTTAAAACGCTTTTGACACGAATGCACAACCAAATTTCTGTACTCTTTATCTGCTTGGAAATCCTGAAATCTTATACACCTCGCTTTGAATTTATCAGCATTCACAAGAATAGTTATAAACAAAAGTTCATAAAATAATTTTAAATCGTGTTTCACATTTTTCTATATTTGTACTTGAATTATTTAAAATGAATCCCATGAAAGTCACTGTACTTATTGACAATAATCCCCACCCTGAGCAAAATTTACTCACCGAGCACGGTCTCAGCATCTATTTTGAAGCGGACGGCTTCAAATGGCTTTTGGATGTGGGCGCTTCCGGACAATTTATCATAAACGCCCAAAAATTGGGCGTTGACATCAGCGCTATTGATTTTCTGATACTTTCACACGGGCACTCCGACCACACCGGCGGATTAGAAAATTTTTTAAAGATTAATAAAAAGGCAAAAATTTTTCTGTCTTCCCATGTGAAAAATAAAATTTTCATCTCAACGCGCAGATCTTCAAAACGGGATATCACCATGGACCATTCCCTTTTATCTCAATTCCCGGAACGTTTCACGTTGATTAAGGAGAGTTTTATGGCAGGCGGGCAGGTCGGCATAATCTCCGATTTTCCCAAAAACCACGAACTTCCAAAAGGAAACAGTAAGTTGCTGATGGTTGATTCAAAAGGTGAAAGACCGGATGATTTCAAACATGAAATAGCAACCGCCGTCAATTTGGAAAGTGGAATTGTACTGTTTTCAGGTTGTTCGCACAACGGCGTTCTGAACATTCTGGATGGCTGCTCAGCCTATTTTGGAAACAGGAAAGTCTCTGCCTGCATCGGCGGCACACATTTGATTGACAGCGACTTAAAAAATACCTTTGAATCAGAGAGTGAAATTTCCAATCTTGGAAATTCAATTCTTCACCGCTATCCTGACATGCAGTTGATCACCGGACACTGCACCGGAGCAAAAGCTCAAAAAATTTTATCGGGAATCTTGAATGAAAATTTTCAAATCTTCCACAGCGGGGCAACTTTCACATTTTAGACAAAATTCAGGCAGGTAGCACAAAAATATCTGTGGCTGAGCTTCTGGATGTCAGCCGGATATCGAACTTTCCGAAAAGCGGTTCATGGGCGTTCAATGCCAGTTGCGGCGTATTGTTTTCCGCTGAAAGATGACTTAGAAAAACACATTGCAGATGCTCTCCGGCACTTTTCTCCAGCAACCTTAATGACTGTACATTGGAAAGATGCCCGACTGAAGATGAAATTCGTTGTTTCAGATGAAACGGATAGGAGCCGGTTTGCAGCATCTCTTCATCATAGTTCGATTCCATAAACACTGCATCGCACAAACCGAGATGGGAAACCACGTTTTCACACGGCTCCCCAATATCGGTGAAAACGCCGATATTTATGCCTTCATGCTCAATTCTGAATGAGCAGGGCTCCGAAGCATCGTGATTCTTCAGAAACGAATGGATGGTAAAATCACCTACTGACACACTTTCGCCGGAATTGAAAAAGCGGGAATATGCCGGGCGATGCGACCGGGGAGTTGCATAAAACGTTTTTGGCGTGAAATATACGGGAACATGAAGCCTTTTTGCCAGAACGCGCACACCGCGAATATGATCGGTGTGTTCATGCGAAATAAAAACAGCAAGAATTTTCGCAGGATTTAAACCTTTTTCGTTCATCCTTTGCAGAATCTGTTTACAGGAAATTCCGGCGTCAATCAGAACAGAGCCATTTTCATTGCCTGCATAGTAACAGTTTCCGTTACTTCCCGATGCAATGGCGCATATTTCAAGCATTTTTTTTAAGTTTTTGCCAAAAATAGACAATTTTTCCCCGGAGTTCGTTCTGAATCAAAAATGCCCTGTCAAAATAAAATAAAATGAACCGGACGGTAAAAGAGTTTGCACGCCGAAAATTTTGTCTGCGCTTTTTTCAGTAAATTCTGTTTTAAAACTTAATTTCTGATTATTTTCGACCAAAAATTGACTTTTTTGCGGTAATTCAAACTTTTTTCATTTTTTTTAAGATAAATATACTCTAAATGATTTAAGCGCATTTTAAAATTAAATTGGTTCAGAAACAAGAAGATATTGGAACATCAATCAGGAAGCAGCTAATTCACAGGGTGTAATATTGTTATAAAACATTCACAGCAATGACTGACAAGACATTTAAACGCAGGCACTTTTTAATTTTCATTTCCGGTGGTCTGACTGTTATTCTCTTTTTAGCGCTGTTCAAAAAAGGTGTTGACTACACATCAACGGATGAATTTTGCGCACTTTGCCATGCACATCCCCATGCCGATGCAACGTTTAAACTGTCTGTTCACAACAGCAACCGCTCCGGATTTTCCCCAAGATGCACCGATTGTCATCTTCCGCCGGAAGATCAGACTTTTAAATTTTTGACCCGAAAAGCCTATCACGGATTTCACGATTTATATTATTTGATTGCCAAAGACTTAGATGAAATTGACTGGGAAGCAAAGCGCAACGACGTAGCCGCAAGGCGTTTTGTATATGAAGACGGCTGCAAAAAATGCCATACCAATCTGTTTCCTGCCGGACTTGATGCAACCGGCGCCGAATCGCACCTGAAATATGAGCTTGACCCGGACAACAACTCCTGCGTAAAATGTCATCTGGAAGTGGGACACTACCGCGGCGAAACAACGCTTGCAATAGAAGAGATTGCCGTATCTCCCGATGAACTGTTTTCAGAGCCGGCAACAGTTACCGCTTTTGAAGATTTTACGGAGATGATACCGGGAACGGTAGTTTCTTTTGAAATGAAAGCCATTTCCGGTGGAAAATTTCAGATGGGCAGCCCGCCGGATGAGCCGTATCGCCGTGCCGACGAAGGTCCGGTGCGCGAAGTGGAAGTTGGCAATTTCTGGATGGCTGAAGTGGAAGTTACATGGAATGAGTATATTGCATTTTTCAATGCCACCGGTTCGCAGGGAAGAAAAGAAGCTGAAACGGGTAATTCTGATGAAGAGACAGACGGCATAACCGGAGCAACGCCGCCATGGGGCGCACCCGATCAGGGATGGGGAATGGGAACACGCCCCGCAATCACCATGACGCACCACGGTGCGCAAACCTACTGCCGCTGGCTAAGCAGCGTTACCGGAAAGAAATATCGCTTGCCCACCGAAGCGGAGTGGGAATATGCAGCGCGCGGCGGAACGGCAGGTCCTTACTTTTTTGAAGGTTCGTCAAAACAGTTTGAAAAGGACGGATTTTGGAACAAACTTTTCGGAGCGGATACGGCAACGATAAATTCCTATGCAGTTTATCAGGAAAACAGTCCGCACCGCACGCAAACTCCGGCTTTTGTCCGGGCAAATCCTTTCGGACTAAAAAACATGCTTGGCAATGTTGCAGAGTTTTGTCTCGATTTTTATGATCCGCAGGTTTATGCAAAATATCCGGCGGGAGTGGTAAACAATCCGCGCGGACCGCGCGACGGATTGGAGCACGTAATCCGGGGCGGCTCATTTAATAACACGGCAAAGGATTTAAGAGTTGCCCGCCGCGATTTCACCCGAACCAGAGAGTGGCTTGAAACCGATCCGCAAATTCCAAAAAGCATCTGGTGGTATTCGGATTGTACTCACGTGGGATTCAGGGTAGTTTGTGAATTTGACCCCGATTTGTCAGCTCAGGAAAAGAAATAGAGAAATATCATGAAAAAGAATCAACTTTCACGAAGGAATTTTTTGGAAAAGTCGGCGCTTGCGGGCGCTGTCGGGTTAGCCGGAATCAGCGCGCTCAGCTCATGCAGCAGAGGAGCAAAAGCCGTTGATTATGAATTTCCGCCGCTTTTGAACAGAGCGCCGGACGGGCAGAAACTTCGCGCCGGGCTGGTTGGATGCGGAAACCGCGGAACCGGCGCAGCGTTGGATTTTCTTGCCGCAGGCGACAATCTGGAATTAGTTGCACTTGCCGATGTGTTTGAAGATAAGGTGTGGGATTGTTACGCCAAACTCGAAAAACAGAAGGTGGAGGTTCCGAAAAACAACTGCTTCTGGGGATTTGACGCTTATAAAAAGTTGCTCGAAGTAGATTTGGATGTAGCGCTTTTAGTTACTCCCCCGCACTTCAGACCGGAACATTTTGATGCGGCAATTCAGGCAAAAAAACATGTTTTCATGGAAAAACCACTGTCGGTTGATGCAGCGGGAGCACGGCAGATTATAGCCACTTCAAAAAAAGCGGAGAGCATGGGGTTGTCGGTAATTACCGGAACGCAGCGCAGGCATCAGCGCGATTATCTCGAAACATACCGCCAGGTTGCATCCGGCGCCATTGGTGAAATTACCGCTGCCAAAGCGTGGTGGTTGCAGTCTCATGTGTGGTTTCGCACCCGTGAAGATGGTTGGAACGACATGGAATATATGCTCCGCAACTGGAACAATTTCTGCTGGCTGTGTGGCGACCATATCCTTGACACTCATGTACATAACATTGATGTGATTAACTGGTTTATCGGAAAGCATCCGGAAAGCGCCATCGGCTTTGGGGGTCGTGTAAGGCGACTGACCGGCGATCAATACGATTTCTTCAGTATCGATTTTGATTTTGGAAACGGCGTTTTCTCTCATAGTATGTCGCGCCAGATTGACGGTTGCGCAAACACGCTCGGAGAGCTGATTGTGGGCACAAAAGGCTATACAAATTGCAGAAATACCATTTTTAATCCGGACGGCAGCATAAAATGGCAATATGAATATCCCAAAAACAAGGATGGTAAATCTACCGGAAATGTGGAAATTTCGCCCTACGTCCAGGAGCACATTGATCTGGTGACGGCAATCCGGACAAACAAGCCCGTGGTTGAAGCCGAGCGCACGGCAATCTCAACGCTCACGGCAATTATGGGAAGAACTGCCGCATACACCGGACAGAAAGTTACCTGGGATGACATGCTCAATTCCATTGAAAAACTGGGTCCTTCCGTTGTGGAAATGGGAGCTGTGGATATGGAATTTCCTACTCCGCTTGCGGGAACACAACACAAAGCTTAAAAAGGTTGAGTTATGATTGCAGTGGTAATCCCTTTACTGAACGAAGAGCAACTGATTGAACGCCTGCTGCTTTCTCTTTTTGAGGCGATAGAAACGACAGGCGAGGGGTTTGAGGTAATCTGCGTGGACGACGGAAGCACAGACACCACGCTGCAAAAGTTACTGAAGTTTCGTAAAAAAGATAACCGGCTGAAAATCGTCTCCTTGTCGCGGAATTTCGGATTACAGGCTGCCCTGTCTGCCGGAATGAACTATGTCAAAGGCGATTACGTGATAATTATGGATGGTGATTTTCAGGATCCGCCGGAACTGGTTCCTGTATTGTTGGAAAAGATTAAATCCACAGATGCAGATATTGTTTCCGCAGTTCGCGAAACGCGGAACGAAAAATTGGGGAAAAGGGTTTACATCAATATTTTTCACCGCATTTTCGGCAGACTGACGGGAGCGCATCAGGTGGAGCAAACCGGGAATTTCAGCATTTTTAATGCTAAAGCGCACCGGGCAATTCTCAGATTTTCAGAGCAAAATCGCTATTTTCCGGGCATACGCAATTTTATCGGGTTCAAACACGAATTTATTCTCTACGATCGTCCTGACAGACCGGAAGGAGAAGCAAAAATGAGCCGGCGCAAACTCTTTTCATTGGCTGCCGATGCCATCTACTCCTTCTCAAAATGGCCCATTAAATTCTGTCTCTACCTTGGTTTATCGGGAGTTCTGCTCTTTTTTGCAGCCATTGTTTATGCCGTTGCCTCAAAACTGTTGGGTCTGGCGCCGATTGGCTGGTCGTCAACTTTTCTGGCAATCAGCTTTTTCGGTTCGGTTCAGCTCACTTTTTTAGGATTAATAGGCGAATATATATACCGGATTTTCAAGGAAGTACAAAACCGCCCGCTCTATTTTGTCCGGGATATTTATGACTGAGAACAAGCGCATATTCACCCCGAAAAGAAGTTTTTTTCTCGCTCTTTTCATTATTGCCGTTGCTCTGGCTTTTTTAGTGCCAAAATCGGCAGTCAACGTGGATGAGCAGCTACATTACCCCCATGCCAAGCAGGTAATTAACTGGTATTTCACAGGAGGCAAAGACACAAGTTGCCTCGACACACCGGTAACCAATCTGAAATATTACGGTCAGTCGGTTGATAACTTCACCGCACTCTTCAACCGCGTTTTTCGGGTTGAAAATGAGTTTTTGGTCAGACACTATACGGGAGCGCTCTTTTTCTGGCTGCTTCTGCTCTTTTCGGGACTGCTGGCAAAAAATATCGGCGGTTCATGGAAAGTGGCAACAATTACTGTACTTTCACTGGTTTTTATGCCGCGCCTCGCAGGTCAGGCATTTGGTAACCTGAAGGATATTCCGTTCACCACGGGCTATACAGCCGGCTTGCTTATGATTGCTCAGCTTTTAAAAGAGTTACCCAGAATACGTTGGAAAACAGCAATTCTACTCGGCATTGTCATCGCTTTTACAGTTTCTGTGCGCGCCGGAGGTTTTGTGCTTTTTGCCTATCTGGGGCTTGGAATTCTTGCCCTGCTGGTTTTGAAACCATCGCTTTTCAAAAAGATATTTTCAGAAAAAACTATCCTCACAAGACTTTTCACTCAGGGGGTTGTGATTCTTTTAGTCGGTTATTTTGGCGGACTTCTATTTTGGCCCTACGCATTGCAAAATGTCTTTTCGCATCCTTTGGAAAGTCTGCGCATTATGGAGCACTACAAAGTGGGAATCCGGCAGATTTTTGAAGGAGAAATGTTCTGGAGCATTCATCTTCCCTGGTATTATCTGCCAAAATGGTTATTGATTTCTACTCCCCTTTTCATTTTGGGCGGATTCGCTCTGTTTCTTATCTTTTATGCAAAAAGCTTTTTTAGGAAAAAGACCAGTGAACAACACTTTTTTGAGAGTTTTATTCTGTTTGCTTTTATTTTCCCGGTAGTTTATGTAATTGCCATAAGATCCAACCTTTACAGCGGTGTGCGCCAGATGCTCTTCACCATGCCGCCGCTTGCAATTCTCTCGGCTTTAGGTGTATGTCGGTTTTTTTCCTATCTGAAAAAGCACCGGAATATTTTCAGGTTTTCAATTACAGCGTTGCTTTTGGCGTTGTTAGTTTTGCCGCTGAAACATCAGATTCAAACATTTCCGGCAGATTACATCTATTTCAATCCGCTGATCGGGAACAAAAAGGCATGGGGAAATTATGAATACGACTACTATTTTCACAGCATAAAACAGCCGGCAGATGACCTGATTAAACTAGCAGGAGAAAGGGAAATAACGGTTGCGATGAATTGCAATCTGTCAAACTATTTTGATGACTTTCCGAATATTGAGTATGTATATACCCGCTATCTCGAGCGCAGTTCGGCAGATTGGGATTATGCAGTTTTGGGCATTGACTATATTCATCCCTTTTTGTTAAAAAACAATCTCTGGCAGCCCGAAAATATTTTGAAAACCTACTACCACAAAGGAAATCCGGTTGCGGCGCTGATTGAGCGAAAAAACAAAGCCGATTTTGAAGGAATTTCCGCAATTAAAACCGGTAATTTTGCAAAAGGAATCGAATTAATTGAATCTGCCCTCAAAAATGACCAAAAAAATGTCTGGTTGTTTGTAAATTTGCTGCAGGCAAAGTTGGCTTTGAATGACCTGAGCGATTTTCCGGAGATATTAAAAAGGGGGAAAGCGATACATCCACGCTACGAACCGCTATATTTGCTGGAAGCAAAATATCTTTATAAATTGGGAAAATTTGATGAGTCTGACCAAAAGCTGAATGAGCTTTTTGAAATAAATTCGCGCTATCTGCCTGCAAAACAACTTTATGAAGATATACAGAAAATAATGAACAATAAAAACAGGTAATTTTAAAAATTGGAGAAATGAAAACATTAAAGAATTTTATTGCAACGTTCGTTGCCGGAATTTTAAGCTTCCCGTTCATTGCAGCTGCACAGAATCAGGGAACCTACATTGACAATCTTGGCGTACAGGACAGCTCCTACATGGAGATGGACTTTTTGGCTGAAGGCACACAAAGCAGCAGCTCCGGAAACAGCACACTGATTATCATTATTGTTGCGGTGGTTGTGGTTGCGGCAGTTCTGTTTTTCTTATTGAAAAAGAAGAAAAAATAAGCTCCCTGCGCATAAATCCGCATGGAAAAAAGTGTAGAAATGTCTGATTTATTTGGCAACAGCACGCTGTTTCCTTCTCCTGTAAAAGAGAACAATTTTTCGGTAGTCATTGAAGAAATGACACCACAGGAGATCGAAAGCGGAGGGAAAAGTCTCTCTGTGAATTATGAATTTGCAGCTTCCTCTTTCGGACTTTACCTTGTTGCAGCCACTGAAAAAGGAGTTTGTTTTCTGGCTTTCGGTAAAGATGAAGAGATGCTGAAAAATCAGCTGTTTCATAATTTTCCGAAAGCAGAATTTACACAACGGCAATCACCTTTTTTTGATGAAATAAACAGGATTTTTGAGCAAAGCTCAAAAAAGCCTATTCAGATTAAACTGCATCTGAAAACAACACCGTTTCAGCTTGTTGTGTGGAACGAGCTGCTTAAAATTCCAGCCGGAAGGCTGAGCACTTACGGAGAAATTGCCCGCCGGATTGGCAGTCCCGGCGCCTCTCGTGCAGTGGGAACAGCAGTTGGGCAAAACCCGGTTGCATATCTGATTCCCTGCCACAGAGTTGTGCGCACAGATGGGGGAATGGGCGGCTACCGCTGGGGTGTTGACATCAAAAAGGAAATCATTGCCCGGGAAACATCAGCCTAAAATGAAATTGAAAAAGGCAGCTTTTGCAAGCTGCCTTTTAGCCATGAAAACAATTAAACAATGTTCAGAAAACAGAAAACTAAACAATTATATCGTCATAATATCTTTCTCCTTAGCCGCGACTAAGGTATCAACTTTTTTCACAAAATCATCGGTAAACTTCTGCACTTCATTTTCGGAATCTTTCTGAATATCTTCCGACAAGCCCTTTTTCTCTAATTTTTTCAGACTGTCATTGGCTTCTTTTCTTGCTGCGCGAATACTCACCTTTGCGTTTTCTCCCTCCTGGCTCACCTGTTTCACCAGCTGCTTTCTCCGCTCTTCGGTCAAAACAGGAATATTTATGCGAATAATTTCACCGTTATTGTCGGGGTTGAATCCCAGATTGGCAGCTAAAATAGCTTTTTCAATCACCGGTATCATACTTTTTTCCCAGGGTTGAACCGCAATGGTGCGCGCATCGGGCGTTCCGATATTCGACACCTGATTAAGTGGAGTTGATGTGCCGTAGTAATCGACAAAAACTTTGTCCAACATCACGGGAGATGCTTTTCCTGCACGGATATGCAGCAGTTCTCTTTCAAGATGCCGGATTGCTCCGTCCATCATTTCCCGGCAATTTTCTAAAACAAAAAAAACTTCCTCTTCCATTGGTCAAGTATTCTATTTGATTCTGAAAGCAAGCAAATATAGAAAAAATATGTTAACAGAGAAATTTTTGGGAAATTTTTAGACTTTCTTTTGGATGAGAAAATCACGGATGTACAACGGTTCCAACCTGTTCGCCCGAAATAACTTTTTTTAGATTCCCGGGCTTATCCATATTGAAAACCAGCACCGGAAGCAAATTTTCCTTGCATAAGGCAGTTGCGGTAAGATCCATTATCCTCAGATTTTTGGCATAAACCTCGTCAAAACTTATTTTTTCATACTTTAGCGCTTCGGGATTTTTCTCCGGGTCGGCAGAATAAACGCCATCCACGCGCGTGCCTTTCATCATGATTTCCGCCTCAATTTCCACGGCGCGCAAAGCGCTTGCTGTGTCGGTAGTGAAATAAGGATTTCCGGTGCCACCGGAAATTATTGCCACTTCGCCGCTTTCAAGCGCATCAACTGCCTTTTGTTTTGAATAGTATTCACCCACCGGCTCCATGCGGATTGCCGTAAAAACATGCGTTTTGACACCAAGAACCTGTAATGCTGAACTCAAAGCCAGACTGTTGATTACTGTGGCAAGCATTCCCATCTGGTCGCCTTTCACCCGGTCAAAACCTCTGCCTGTGCCGCTCAGTCCGCGAAAGATATTTCCGCCGCCAATGACAATACCCACCTGAACGCCCATCCCGGCAATTTCTGCAATCTGCGCTGCATATTCCTGCAGGCGGGTTTCATCAATACCGTAATTTTGTCTGCCCATCAGTGATTCGCCACTGAGTTTCAGAAGAATGCGCTTGTATTTAGCCATAACATCAAGGATTAAATAATTTCTACGCCTGCCTCATTGCACCATTTTACACCTAAGCGGCTCAACTTGTATTTCTGGATTTTTCCGCTGGCAGTCATTGGAAAATCATCAACAAAAAAGATATATTTCGGTATTTTGTAACGGGCAATGTTGCCTCTGCAAAAATCAGTAATCTCAGCTTCAGTGAGCGTTTGCTCCCCTTTTAGCTTGATGAATGCGCCAACCTGCTCTCCATATTTTGAACTGGGAATTCCCGCAACTTCAACCGCTTCAATCTGCGGCATTCTGTAAAGATAATTCTCAATTTCGCGAGGATAGATATTTTCGCCGCCGCGAATAATCATGTCGTTAATCCGCCCGGTGATGCGGTAAAACCCATCTTCGGTTTTCACGGCAAGGTCTCCGGTGTGAAGCCAGCCTTCACTGTCAATCGCCTTTTGGGTAGCTTCCGGATTTTTATAGTAGCCGCGCATCACGTTGTAACCACGACAGCAGATTTCTCCCTGCTCCTCAACTTCGCACGCTGCTCCCGTATCGGGATCGACAATTTTCACCTCCACCCCGGGATATTCAAAGCCAACGGTGGTTGCCCTCACTTCCGGTGAATTGTAGGTGCGCGTTGCGGTAATTCCGGGTGATGACTCGGTTTGCCCGTAAACGATGATAATATCTTTCATATTCATTTTGGTCATCACCTGATTCATCGTTTCTATGGGACAGGGCGCACCTGCCATGATTCCCGTCCGCAGTGAGCTGAGATCAAACATATCGAACATGGGATGATTCAGTTCCGCAATAAACATGGTGGGCACACCATAGAGCGCCGTACATCTTTCCTTTTGAACGGAAGCCAGTACCATCAGCGGATCAAAATCTTCGGTGAACACCATGGTTGCGCCGTGGGTAACCACCGCACACAAAGCCAGCACGCATCCGAAACAGTGAAAAAGCGGCACACAGACTAACAGCCGCTCATCGGAAGTAAAATTCATACATTCTCCGGTTGCGAATCCGTTGTTCAGAATATTGTGGTGGGTGAGCATCACCCCTTTGGGAAATCCTGTGGTTCCCGAAGTGTATTGCATATTCACAACATCCTGGCAATCCAACGTTTCTCTGATACTCTCCAATTCAAAATCGTCCACATGGTTTCCGAGCAGAATCAGTTCTGCGATATTGAACATTCCCCTGTGCTTTTGCTGACCGATAAAAACAATATTTTTCAGCAAGGGAAAATCTTCGCTTTTCAGCTCTCCGCGGGCTTGTTCCTTCAGTTCAGGAACTAACTGAAACATCATTCCCACATAATCGCTGTCGCGGTATCCTTCAACCAAAAAAAGGGTGCTGATATCGGAATCTTTGAGCAGATATTCCAGTTCGGCAAGTTTGTAGCTGGTGTTAATGGTCACTAAAATTGCGCCTATTTTGGCAGTGGCAAACATTACTGTTGTCCAGTCGGGAACATTATTTGCCCATATTCCCACCTTGTCGCCGGGTTTTATTCCAATGTATAACATTCCTTTTGCCAGGGCATCCACCCGCCGGTTAAACTGACGGTAGGTGAACCGCAAATCCCTGTCGGGAAAAACGATAAACTCCTTGTCGGGCGTTTCGTAATCCCATTTTTCCAGTATTCCCCCTAAGGTGTAATCGAGAAGCTGCATGTAGTTTGATTTCTGATTTTTAGTTTTTTTCGACCTTAAACCGGACTGTAAACAACGGCTAAAATTTTCGCATGTTTATCGCCTGCCGCGTGAACATTATGGAGCACCACCGAGTCTAAATAAATCGAATCTCCGCTGCTGAGCAGATAGACATCTTTTCCATAATTAATTTCTACCTCCCCCGCCAACACATAGATAAACTCCTCACCTTCATGGGACGAAAGCTTGTAATCCGATTCCATGGAGGGTTCAATTTCCACAATAAAAGGTTCCATGTGTCGTCCCGCCTTATCCTGAGCTAAAGAGAAGAAGTTAAGATGCTCGCGCGTCGTCTCATCTTTTGTGGAGAAGCTCAGAAACGATTTTTCTTCGCCTTTTCTGACTAATACCGGTCCGATGTGCTCCTGATCATCAAGGAAAGTGCCGACCCGCACGCCAAGCGCGCGCGATATTTTTATCAAATGCCCCAGAGACGGCATAACGCCCATCTCTTCGATTTTCTCCATCTGCGACTTGTCAAGATTGGCTTTCAACGCCAGATCATCACGGGCAATCTTTCTGAATTCGCGAAATTCTTTAATTTTTTTCCCGGGATTGTTTGCAACCATAACTGTCAGATTTTATAACCATTTAACATATTTAAAATCCTGCCTGTGCGGAAGATCCGGATGTTTCGGATAGAGCCTGATTCCGTAATTGTATGAACCGGGATGTTCCGGATTGTAATTCAGCTTAAAGCAACAAACCGAGCCTTCGCATTTTTCCGCCTCACATTCAAGCCGCTCAACTATTGAAGGAGAATTATTTTTTTCACCAAACTCAACCACAATAAACTCTAATCCCACATCATTGCAATCCAAACCTTTCAGGTCAATTTCCACACGCAGCGGATATTCATTTCCGATTTTCAGAATATTGTTAATTCCATCGTTAATTTCCGTTTTCAACACCTGAATGGAATCCCATGTCTCCACAACTTTTTGCTTCCAGGCTGCCAGTTCCCGCGCTTTTTGATAATCATTGTCAATGATGCTTCTGCTTCGCTCAATCTGCGGCAGATAGTATCTGTCCATATAATCTTTCATCATGCGCCCTGTGGTAAACTGAGAGGCAACCAAAGCGATGGTATTCTTCATGCTGTCAATCCATTCCACGGGAATTCCTTCATTGTTCCTGTCATAGAATGACTTGATAATTTCATCTTCAAGGATTGAATAGATGGTTTCGGCGTCCAGCTCATCCTGGAAGTCCTGAACATCATAGGTGCGCTCGGCAGTCAGCGCCCAGCCGGCATTGGGGCGATACCCCTCAACCCACCATCCGTCCAGAACAGAAAAATGAAGCGTTCCGTTCATTACGCCTTTCATGCCACTCGTGCCGGATGCTTCAAGCGGGCGGGTCGGCGTGTTGAGCCAGACATCAACACCCTGCAGCATCATTTTGGCAAGATGGGCATCGTAATTCTGAATGAACAATATTTTCCCTCTGAATTCGGGTAGTTTGGAAATTTCAACAATGCGCTTTATCAAATCCTGCCCTGCCTTATCTGCCGGATGTGCTTTTCCGGCAAACAGAAACTGAACGGGTCGTTCGGGATTGTTTACAATTTTTGACAGTTTTTCCAGATCACGGAACAGCAGGTAGCCGCGCTTGTAAGTTGCAAACCGGCGGGCAAAACCAATGGTTAAAGCTTCGGGATTCAGCTTCGACATAACTTCCGAAATCAGTTTCGGATTTTCATTGCGTTTTATCCAGTTATCCGTAAAGCGCTGTTTGATATGATTGATCAGCTTTTCGCGCAGTCCGTTTTTAAGCTCCCAGATTCTGCTGTCTGGTACCTTGTAAATGTTGTTCCAAACATCAAAATCGAGCTGGTTCTGCGGAAAATTTTCGCCAAAATACTCTTTGTGAATTTTTTTCCACTCCTGGGCTGTCCAGGTGGAATAGTGCACGCCGTTGGTTACGTAACCGATGCTGAGTTCCTCTTCAAGATAGCCTTTATAGAGTGATTTCAGTACCGTTTTGCTGACATCTCCGTGGAGTTTGCTAACGCCGTTGATTCCCTGAGACAGGTTTGAAGCCAGATAGCTCATATTGAAATGGTCTTCGTAGGCTTCTGCTTTGCCCAATCTGATAAAGGCATTCCAGTTGAGTCCCAGTCTTTGGGAGTAGGGTTCAAGATAATATTTGAACATATTATCGTGAAAGGAGTCGTGCCCGGCAGGAACGGGTGTGTGTGTGGTAAAAATAGTTGACGCCCTCACCACCTCTTTGGCTTCCCTGAAATTCAGGTTTTGCCTTTCCATAAGCTCTGCAAGCCGTTCTAATCCGATGAAAGCCGAATGTCCTTCATTGCAGTGATAAAGTTCGGAGCATTGTCCTAATTTGTTGAGAACCCTTATTCCTCCAAACCCCAAAAGAATTTCCTGTTTCAGGCGGTTTTCGTTGTCGCCGCCATACAGATGATGGGTAATTGAACGATCCTGCTCCTGATTTTCAGGAATATCGGCATCTAACAGGAAAAGCTTAACTGCCCCCACATCAACCTGCCACACCCGCGCATAGAGTTTTCGCCCGGGCAAATCTACGTCAATCATCACAAAATCGCCTTTTTCGTCAAGCAGCGGGTGAACCGGAATTTTTGAAAAATCCTGAAATTCGTAATTGGACATCTGCTCGCCATGCAGATTAAGGTTTTGCTTAAAATAACCGTAGCGGTAGAGCAATCCGACAGCAACCAGATTAACTTTCATATCGCTGGCTTCTTTCAGATAATCACCGGCAAGCATTCCCAATCCGCCGGAAAAAATCTTCAGGGAATCGTGCAGTCCGTATTCCATGCTGAAATAGGCAATTTTCGGAGAGTCGGGATTTTCCCTCTCCCGCAGATATTGCTGCAACTCATTATAGACCTGCTCCATTTCCGAAATAAAATAGCTGTCTTTTTCAAGCTCTTTATAGCGTTTGTAGCTCACTTCATCAAGCAAAACAACCGGATTTTGTCCATTTTCTTCCCACAATTCATTGTCGATATAGCTAAACAGAGCAGATGCTCTGGCATTCCATGCCCACCAAATATTTTTGGATAATTCACGTAGTGGGTTAAGGGATTGGGGTATATTGGATTCTACTACTATTCTTTTCCAGTCCGGCTGGTCATTTTCAAGCAGTTTTACCTGCTTATTCTCATTTGTTTTCATCTTTTACAGTTGACTTTAATATAGAAAATCGCAAAAATAAACTTTCTGCCGACATGCCCGATTAATTAATGGTTAATTTGAAGTTTCAGGGTGCTGAAATAATATACCCCGTTATTTTCTTTTGGAAGACTTTATCTGGGTGCGGTGCTTTTGAAACCTGTGCAACTCCCCTTCCAATTTCTTAATCTGATTCTCTTTTTCCTCAACTAATTTGTGCAAACCGGCAAGTTCATGCTCTATCCTGCTTTCCGGAGCAACGGCCTTTAGCCGTATTTTGAAATCGCTCAACACATTCATATAGTTGATGAATGCCTCAAAAGGCGACTCGAAAGGATTAAAATGACCGTCTGCTCCGCCGTTTGAGAAAAGCTTGGTGGACATATAGTGAAAGTGGTCGCTTGCCTGAAGGTAATTCCAATCTTTCAGCAGCTCGGGACTATCGCACTGAGCAACACGCTCACTCAGGTTGTAAAGCTTTGCAAACGCCTCTCTCTGCATGTCATTGCCTAACCATGCCGTGATGTCCCGCTCCTCGTCAACCCACGAAATCGGGTTGGGCACACTCACAACCGAAACGGGCTGCAACTCATCAATCACCTGAGAAGGAGTGCTGAATCTGAAATTTTTCTGCTTGATTATCTCTGAAACCCAATGCTCAAAAAATTCAAAAAATCCGCTTTCTTTTGAATGACGTTTTCCGAATGAATCGTATCCCAGAAACAGATTTACAACCTCTTCCCTGTCGTCAAGACCTTTCAGCCATCCGGCAAACTTACCGGCAGTGAGCGGATATTCCGACCAGTCAGGATTGGAAAACCGCAAAGCAAGATCATCGCTGAGCTTAAAGTTGCGCATCAATACTTTCAGTCGCGGATTTTGTGCATTGACATAGAGAAAGTTCGGGCTTTTCCATCCCAGCACATGGCGTGCGCCTTCGGTAAGCATTGCCTTGTACCCCATCCGGGAAATCTGCGTTCCGATTTCATCCGAATAGATCATCTCTGTATTTCGAAAAACCTTCGGTTTTTGCCCGAAAAGCTCAAAAATTTTCTGCTCGTGCAGCCTGATCTGATTTTCAAAAATCTGCCTGTTTCTCAATGAAGAGAGGGAATGGGAATAGGTTTCTGAAAGAAATTCCACATGCGAAGTCGCTGCAAGTTTTTGAAAAGATTCAATGACCTTGGGAGCATAAAGCTCAAACTGATCCAATGCAACGCCGGTTACGGAAAAGGAGACCCTGAATTTCCCATCTAATTTTTTAATCAGTTTCAGCAGCAGCTTGTTTGCCGGCAGATAGGACTTTTCGGCAATTTCGCGGATGCCGGTTGCATTGGCGTAATCATCGTAATAGTAGTGGTCATTCCCAATATCAAAAAATCTGTAGCGCCGGTGCCTGAAAGGCTGATGCACTTGAAAAAACAAACAGATAGACTTCATATATTTCTCCTGAATTTATAACATTAAGCTGTCAGGTTGTGATACACTTCCCTGACTTTTTCGGCTGAGTGCTCCCAGTTGAGTGCACGCACCTCTTCTTTCCCTGATTCTTTCAAAAACCCCGAAAGTGCCGGATAATTCAGCAATCCGTAGATGGAATCAGCCATGGCGTAGGTATCCCAAAAGTCCACTTTTATGGCATGGTTCAGAATTTCTGAAACACCCGACTGGTTTGAAATGATAACCGGCACATCGGCAAGCATTGCCTCAAGCGGAACAATCCCGAAAGGCTCTGACACCGAAGGCATTACAAAAACATCTGTCAGCTGAAACATTCTGTCCACATCGGCGCCTTTGAGAAATCCGGTGAAATAAAACTTGTCTGCCATTCCCAACTGCGCAACGCGCGTTATCATCTCATTCATTTTATCTCCGCTGCCGGCCATGACAAACCGCACATTATCCATTTTTTTCAGAACTAAATAGGCAGCTTCAATAAAATATTCAGGACCTTTTTGCATGGTAATCCTGCCCAGAAAAGTTACTAATTTTTCATCAATGCCCTTTTCTATTTTCAGTTTTTGCTCACCAGTAATGTGCGTAACTGCATTGTAAACAGTTGTGATTTTATCGGGATTAATTCCATATTTTTCAATAATAATCTGCCGTGTGAAATTGCTTACGGCAATAATTTTATCGGCTTCCTCCATGCCGTGCCGCTCAATGGCATAAATTCCGGGGTTCACATTTTCGCCGCTGCGGTCAAATTCGGTAGCATGAACATGAACGACGAGCGGCTTCCTTTTTACTCTTTTTGCAGCAATTCCTGCCGGAAAAGTGAGCCAGTCATGGGCATGTATCACGTCAAAATCATTTTGAGCTGCAATAATTTCCGCCATCAGGGCATAATTATTAATCTCCGCCATCAGCCCGGGTCCGTAGGAGCCACTGAAATTGACATGAAATCCTTCGGTCGTTTTCAGAAAACGCGGTTCAGAAGAGACATGCTGTTTTTTAAGCTCCCAGAACTCCTCTTCGCTGACATAGGGAATAATTTCGGACTGAACTTCAAGATAATCCATTTTTACCTGATCTTCCCTGAAAAAAAACTCTTTTTGCGACACAGGCACTTTGTTTGCTCCAATCAGCCGAACCACAGATTGATCTTCGTCTCCAAAAGCTTTGGGTACCACAAAAAGAACCTGAACATCATTTAAGCCTGCAAGTCCTTTGGTCAGCCCGTAACAGGCTGTTCCCAAACCTCCGGAAATATGTGGGGGGAACTCCCACCCGAACATCAACACTTTCATAATCAGAATTTTAAACTGTGAACTAAATGCATTGCATAAATAATACCTGCCACGTTGCAGGCTTGCGAAATTGCGCCTTTAGCTTTGTGTGGCGGATCGCCCTCATACATTTCGGAGAGCGTTCCCACACTATGCTCTGTTATGGTCTCTTCAAATCCTTCAATCAGCTGTTTGATATAGGAAAGTCCGCTTCTGCCGTGAATATCAAGATAGGCTTCTGCGAAAAACTGCAAAAGCCAGGGAAATGCGGCGCCCATGTGTATTGCTGCTTCGCGCTGGTCGGGAGAACCTGCCACCGTGCCTTCATATCTCAAATGGTTGGGCGACAGGGTGCGTAATCCGCGTTTGGTTACTAAATTTTGTACCGCCCGCGACAGAATACTCATCTTCTGCTGCCGCGACAAGGGTGAATTTTCAAGTGCGGCAGCAATTACCATGTTTGGTCTCACCGACCAGTCGGCAACTTCATCTTTTACCACATCTGCAAGATGCTCGCGCAAATCGCTCCAGAATGTTTTCAAAAATGCGATTTCAATTTTTCCGGGCATTTTCTCCCATCGTTTTACAAAACGGGCATCACCGGTTAATTTAGCCATTTTCAGGGCGAAAACAACGGCATTGTACCAGAGTGCATTAATTTCAACCGCAAGTCCGGCGCGCTGAACCACCGGTTTTCCTTCACTGTAGGAATCCATCCAGGTGAGAGCCGTATTATCCTTTTCGGCATAAATAAGATTGTCAGCCGTCAGCCGGATAAACTCCGGTTTAGACTTCCGGTAGGCTTCAAGAATCTCTTTCACAACTACGCTGTAGTTTAGCCACACACCCCGTGGTGAACGCTGCGTTCCGGCATATTGCTGAACCGCCCGGATGAACCAGAGCGGAGCGTCGGCAGCGTTGTAAACCAGTTGCTTGCTGTGAATATTATCGGGAAAAAGTCCGTTTTTTAAATATTTTCTGTACGTGCCCAGCACCTCCGGAAAAAGTTCCTTTTTGCCGGTTCCGATAACCAGTCCGGGCAGGGAGATGAAAGTCTGCCGGGTTATGCCGTCATACCACGGAAATCCGGCAATGATACCGGTTTCGGCGCCCCTCTTAAAAACAAACTGCTCGGCTGCATTTTTCAGTGTGTTGAGGAAAGTGTAACGCTGCTCCCTCTTTTTTATCTCTTTCGTAAATCGCTGCTTTAGCGCTACAGGAGTTGCAAGCCCCGTTCCGGCAGAAAAAATGATGCTTTCGCCCGGTTTCATGGAAAGCTCAAAGTAGCCGGGAACAAATAAATCTTCAAGATATTCGTATCCGCGGTTCAGCTCTTTCAGGTATTCGATATTATAATACCAGTCGGGAGCAGGAATAAATTCATTTTTTTTGCTGAATTGCATGTGCAAATCGGAGTAACCTTCATATAATCTGACGCTGATTCCGTTTTTCAGCGGATTGAACCTGCGGTTCACATACAGGTTAGCCTTGCTCAGGCTGTGAATGTTGCGAAATGCCAGAAACGGCTGAAAGCGCAGAACAACCGGTTCTGAAGCCTCTTCCAGCGTATAACGGATCAGAATTTCCTCTTTATGCTCAAGCAGTACCCTCTCCATCACTAACATAATGTTGCCGATGCGATAAGTTATTTTGGGAATTTGCCCGAATTCAATGTCCTGAATATATTTATGCCCTTTGGGGTCGTAATTACCACCCTGATATCTGTGAATTCCCAACCTGAACTCCTCTTCGCCCTGAACAACGGAAACATCAAGCGACGAGAGCAGCACATGTTTTTCACCACCGAAATTTGCAATGGGACAAACCAGCAGCCCATGGTATTTTCGTGTGTTGCAGCCGTTAATGGTGGTACTAATGTATGATCCTGCACGATTTGACCTTAAAATCTCGCGGTTGAGCGAATACTCAAGGTTTACCAACTGTTCCTTATCAAATTTCAGATAACTCATAATCAGGATTTCATTTCTTTAATCTTCCTTCCACATCGGCAATTTGCCTTGCGAAGAAGTCCTTTTCAAATTCGAGATTAAGATACAAAAATTCAGCTTCAAGTGAGCAGGTTTTTTGGAAGCTTTGCTGAAGAAAATGTAGATGTTCTTTTGTAACCCTGTTGAAAGGTTTATGTTCAGTTGCAGAAATGATTTTTTTCACTTCTTCTGAAATTTTCAGGCTCTCTTTTTCAATCAGGACATCCTGAAATTTTTCCCAGATATGATTTACGGCAGCAGTGGAAAGATGGGTCATGTCTTCGTCATAAAAACGGTAGTCCCTCAACTCGTCCATCACAATTTCATAAGCGGGAAAATAGCTGCAACACTCTTCTCCAAACTTTTCAACAAGCTGATCTACAGCCAACAGCAAAACAGACTTACTTCGCTGGTTTTCAACAGCTCCATCTCTCAGATGCCGAATGGGGCTGACCGTAAAAATCACTTCTAATCCGGGATTGAATTTTTGAAGTTCTTCCAAAAGATTGGTAAATTCTCCAACTATTTCATCAATTTTCAGGCGAAAGCGCCGGAATTCCCTGTCAGGAATTTTATGGCAGTTGGATACAATTTGCCCGGTAAGTTTATATTCATACACCCATGCTGTTCCAAATGTTATAAACAGAAAATTCGCTTTTTTAAGAAATTGCGAAGCAGCCTGCAACCGTCCGTTGATGTTTTCCAGCGATTCATCTGCATTCACGGAAGAGAAGCGACTGTGATGAGAAAAACTGTGCCACAGCCCGTTGTGATTTATCAAATCCGGTTTATCGAATTTCCTGTTCTGCATCAAAAAGCGGATTTCGTTGGCTACCGAAGCCGGATTGTAGAGATTCCCAAAAGGATTGATATCCACCGGAAATTTCAGTGCAGCCATTTTTCCGCCAATATTCTCTGTAAAGCATGAGCCGATGAACATGCTGGGACTTTGGTAACCTGCCTTCCGTCTGAAGTCAGGAATTCTTACTTCTGTCCGGAACTTTGCGCTCATTTTACCTGACTTTAGGGAAATCTACTTTTTTCAGAACAATCGCCGTTCGCGCAGGCAGGTAAAGCTTCAGGTAGTGCTGACTGGTTAACCCACCGCTGGGTAGCGTGTAGTATGGAATATCTTCCTGAATGCGGTCATATCCGCCAAATTTTCCGGAATCGGTGTTAAGTTCAACTGTATATTTCCCCGAACCTAACGGAATTCCGTAATCGGTAAACGACTGGGTCGGGTGAAAATTGAAAACAAACAAAAACAGACCGCGGTGATATGCCAGCACTTTATCGGGAATATTTTCCGACACAAAATCCACAGATGAAATGGAGAGCAGTTTATGTTCGCGCATAAAACGAATCATCTCTTTGTCAAAATCATAGAGCCAGTGGTATTTTAGCTCGGGATCACCGGCAATGCTCCAGATTCTCCTGCAATGCTTGTAAGACCAGCCATTTCCCTCTCTTGGAAAATCAATCCATTCGGGATGTCCGAACTCATTTCCCATAAAATTGAGATAGGCGCCTCCGGCAGTTGTGGCAGTAATCAGCCGGATCATTTTGTGCAGAGCAATTCCCCTGTCAACAATCAGATTTGGCTGATCTTTTCGCATACTGTAATACATCTCCTTATCGATAAGCCTGAAAATGATGGTTTTATCACCCACAAGCGCCTGGTCGTGCGATTCGGCATAGCTCACCACTTTTTCATCCAATCTTTTGGAAGTGAGATTGTAAAATATGTCGCCCACCTGCCACTCTTCATCTCTTTTCTCCTTGATAAGTTTTATCCAGTAGTCGGGAACGCCCATTGCCATGCGGTAGTCAAAACCGATTCCGCCATGCGTTGCAGGAACGGCAAGTCCGGGCATTCCGCTCATATCTTCGGCAATGGAAACCGAATGCGGTTTCACCTGCTTCATCAGCTTGTTGGCAAGCGTGAAATAGGTTGTTGCCTCCGTATCCACATTGGCGTCATAATAGTCGTCGTAGTTAGTAAAAGCTTTCCCCAGACCGTGGTTAAAATAGAGCATACTGGTTACCCCGTCGAACCGAAATCCGTCAAACTGAAACTCCTCAAGCCAGAATCTGACATTTGAAAGCAAAAAATGAAGCACTTCATTTTTGCCGTAGTTGAAACAGTAGGAATCCCATGCCGGATGCTCTCCTCTTCCCCCTTCGTGAAAAAACTGATAGCGGGTGCCGTCATATTTTCCAAGTCCTTCCACCTCATTTTTTACTGCGTGGGAATGGACAATATCCATAATCACCGCCATCCCCAATCCATGGGCTTCGTCAATCAGGCGCTTCAGGTCATCGGGAGTTCCAAACCTTGAAGATGGTGCAAAAAAACCGGAAACGTGATATCCGAAACTTCCGTAATAGGGATGCTCGGGAATCGCCATCAACTGGATAGTATTGTAACCGTTCTCCTTTATTCTGGGCAGCATCTTTTCGCGAAATTCGTTGTAGGTATGCACCCGCTCCTCTTCACCTGACATGCCGATATGCGCTTCATAAATAAGCGGCGGCTCGCCGGTTCCGGCAAAACCGCTGTTTTTCCACCGGTAGGGAACAGGCGGACTCCAGACCTGCGCATTGAAAATATGGGTTTCCGGGTCCTGAACTACATAGTTTGCCCAAGCCGGAACCCGTTTGCCCCAGTCTATCGTCCAGTGCATGGATAGGGCATATAAATCGCCATGCTTCAGATCGTTTTCAGCAAGATGCAGTTCCCAAATACCGTTTTCAAGCGGATGAAATGCAAACTTTTTATCTTCTCCCCAGTTGTTGAAAGTTCCGATAAGATAAATATGGGTGGCATTGGGCGCCCATTCGCGGATTACCCAACCGTTTTCCATTTTGTGCAATCCAAAATAGAGATGCCCGCCTGCAAACTCATACAGAGAATCTTCTCCGACCAGCTCCTTCTCTTTTTCCACGGCAGCCTGAACGCGATGAATTATCGCTTCGGCATAGGGCATCAGCCACATATCATCCTGAACAAACTTTGGCAATTTCCTCATCATACTTTTTTACTCATAAATAATAAAGGGTCAGGGATTTTTAAAACAGATGAAGCTTGCAGAAATATTTTCAGCTAAATTCCCAGTTTTTCCTTAACCAATCCCGGTATTTTTCCGGGTTCGTTTGCAACCGGTACTCCGGCTTCATTGAAAGCTTTGATTTTCTCTTCTGCCGTTCCCGAACCGCTGGAAATAATTGCTCCGGCGTGTCCCATGCGTTTTCCGGGTGGAGCTGACTGTCCGGCGATAAATGCAACTACCGGTTTGGTCATGTTGTTTTTAATATATGCGGCAGCCTGCTCTTCGGCATCGCCGCCAATTTCCCCGATAAGCACCACTGCGTCGGTCTCCGGGTCATTTTCATACATTTCAAGCAAGTCGATAAAGTACAATCCGGAAACGGGATCGCCGCCAATCCCCACGCAGGTTGACTGACCAAGTCCGCTCTCTGTAAGCAGATTAACCACTTCGTAGGTGAGTGTTCCCGAACGGGAAATCAATCCGATATTTCCTTTTTTGAAAATCATTCCGGGAAGAATACCTATCAGGCATTCATCGGGAGTTATCAATCCGGGGCAATTGGCGCCAATCATTTTGGTGCCGTTTTGTTTCAGTACCCGGGACACTTTCATCATATCCTGAACAGGAACGCCTTCGGTGATACAAACAACTAATTTCACTCCGGCATAGCTGGCTTCAATGATTGCGTCGGCAGCAAACGGAGCCGGAACAAATATCACGGAAGCATCAGCGCCTGTGGCTGTAACGGCATCCTGCACCGTATCAAAAACATGAATGCCGCCAACATCGCTTCCTCCTTTTCCGGGAGAAATCCCGCCAACGATGTTTGTGCCGTAATCCTTCATTTTGGCTGTATGGAAAGCTCCATCGCGCCCTGTAATTCCCTGTACAAGAACTTTTGTCTCTTTATTTATCAGAATACTCATTG